>CAPYQR010000043.1:0-5744 GCA_948742005.1 uncultured bacterium | reverse complement strand
GATTTACTGCGTGCATTAAAAAAATTCGACATAAAAGGTGCACTTGTGTGCGAAAGTCCGAATATCGAAATTGATACGAAAATTTTAAAAGAATTTTATGAAAGCTTATAAAAGGAGAAAAAATGCTTTTAAGTATAGTTTTATTAATAATTGGCTTCATTCTTCTGACAAAAGGGGCAGATTATTTTATCGAGGGAGCATGTGCAGTTGCTTTTAAATTCAAAATTCCATCAATCATAATCGGTTTAACAATCGTTGCTATGGGAACAAGCGCTCCTGAAGCATCCGTTAGTATTAATTCTGCCCTAAAAGGCGCAAACGGTGTTGCAATAGGAAATGTGATGGGGTCTAATATTTGCAATATCTTCTTAATCCTTGGAATAACAGCCCTTATTTGTGCTCTTCCGATTCAAAAAAATACAATAAAATATGAAATTCCTTTTTTAGGATTTATCACCATTGTGCTTTGCGCTATGGGATATTATTTTGGCGCAGTTACAAGATTGTGTGCTTTAATTTTTGTTGTTTTATTTGTTGTTTTTCTTTTATATCTTTTAAAAATCTCAAAAAACATAGAAGAAGTTGACCCAAACACTCAAAAACTAAGTGCTCCAAGAACAATAATTTATATCATCGGAGGTTTATGCGCGTTGTGTTACGGAAGCGATTTCACGGTTAATTCTGCAATTGATATCGCACACAGGTTAAATATCTCTGACAGGATAATCGGCTTAACAATCGTAGCTTTTGGAACAAGTCTGCCTGAACTTGTAACCTGTGCGATTGCCGCTTGTAAAAAACAAACCGATATTGCAATCGGCAACATTATAGGTTCAAACATATTTAATATCTTATTTGTTTTGGGTTTATCAGGAATAATCACCCCTATTCCTTTTAATAAAGCGTTTTTGTTTGATGGGGCAATAGCATTTTTTGCGGTTTTATTGTTATTTTTATTCACATTTAAAACAAAAATGTTAAACAAGCTCAACGGCGGAATTTTTGTTTTAATTTATTTGGTTTATTTAGGATATTTAATCACAAAATAAAAGCTCTGAAATTCTTTCAGAGCTTATTTCGGGCTTTTGCTATAAAATTTTCACGCAACTTCTGTAATATCAGCGCTTTGTGCTGATTTAGACTGCGCAATTATAGCGTTTTCATCAGGAAGCCCTTTTGTTGTTAATAGGATGTCAACAATGCGTTTCATTTGACATTTAAAGGAATAATTTGCTTTTTTTATCGGACAAATTTCACAATTTGATTTTAATTTATAGCAAGATAGTGCCTGCAGAGTCCAATTTTGTACAATTGAATCCGAAATCAAACCTTTTGTCTGACATTCAAATTCTTCATCATTTAACTTTCGTCCATAACCTTTGAACAAAGTTTTTCTCCCCTTTGACATTTTGTATCTTTAGTAAATTTAACTAACCGGTGATGTAAATATTACAAACTTAATACTATTATCCACCATTATTTGTTTTTTTTCAAATCAATCATACAAAAGATGTAGTTTGTTGTTTAACCAATTGGGGCAATTTCTTTTTTAAAAAAAGATTTTAGACTTTTATATTATGTACGAATATTTTAAAAACATGTTAGAAAAAAACTCCTGCCGCTCAATCGGGGTTTGCTCAATTCATCCGAGCGTTAATTCATTATATGAAATTTTATTAAATGAAATTAGAGAATCTTCATTTTATATTGTTAAATTAAAAGAATTTAATCTTATCAACAAAGAAATAATAAGCAAAATGATTGAAGCATTGTCTATTTTTCTTGTTAACACAAGTTTTAATAAAACAAAATACTTAAAACTTGTCCGCGAGCTTTTTAATTATAAAAAAGAAATCAAACAAAGACACAGCCAATATTGCTCATTATATCAGCTTCCCTGCGAAACAATTACAACAGGGATTGTAATTGACGATAAAACAACAATATCAGATTTAATTGAACTTGCACAAAGTTATATTATCAACAAACAAAAAAACTGTAACAAAGAAAAACAACACATGTTTGATTTGATTGCATTATTTGCAAAATTAAGCGCAATCAACATTATAAAATTAAAAAATTTAAATTATTCCTCAAAAGAAAAAATCGAAAAATTCAGCTATGAAACAATCAGATTCTTTTCTTTAACAAACGGTTATTCAATTCGTAATGAAAAAATCAAAAGAAGAATTTTAGAATTTTGTACTATAGCACTTGAAATCAAAAAAGAATTATCTCTGACCCTTGAAAACAAATATGGAATCAAAGAAAAAACAGATGTTTCAAGAAACATTTTAAAAGGACACGGAATCCTTGTTTCCGGGGATGATTTAAATGAACTTGAAGAAGTTTTAAGACAGATTAATGAAGCCGATTTGGACGATGAAACAAAGGAAAAAATCAACGTTTATACAAACGGAGCATTATTTATGGCGCATTTTTATCCTTGTTTTAAAGAAAATAAATTCTTAAAAGGACATTTCGGAACAAACGAGGCTGAATTTGACTTTTCTACATTTAAAGGAGCAATCTTATTAACACAAAATTTTGTCCAAAAGATTGATAATCTTTATCGAGGAGATATATTTTCAAACAAACTTATTTCCTTTGAAAGAGTTCAAGATATTGAATTTGAAGATTATGAACCTTTGATTTTATCAAGTTTAGAAACTGAAAATAAAATTTTTGAAAAAAAAGACGAGATAAAATCTTGTTATGATTTTGAAAAAACAAAAAATATTTTCCAAAATTATTCAAAAGACGAAATAATTTTAATCATTGGTCAAATCAACAAAAGCGAAAATTTCAACCTTAATGAAGCTGTTAATTTAAATTCTCCATTAGAATTAGATATGATTTTTGATTTTATTAAAATTCTAAAAGAAAAACAGGTTAAAATTACAATTTTGTTCACACAATGCAATTTAACAAATATTGAAAATGTTTTATTGCTTTTAAATCAAAAAATCAATATTTATTTAGCTAATTGTTCAAATGTTTTAATAAACCCGCATATAATAGAAGCACTTAAAAAAGAATTTGAAGTTAAATTTGTTGAATAAAATAAATGCAGGGTATAACCCTGCATTAGACTGTCTGATTTTATTAAAAACTTAGTGTGCCGTATTATAAACAGGAACAAATTTAGGCGCTCTAGGTCTATCTACAAAGAAAGTTGCAACCGCATCCGATATTTCAATCGGTTTTCCGTCTTTTCTTTGAATTGTGCCGTTTATAACCTTATATTCAACATTTTCTTTAACGTATTTTTTATCAGCAGGATTATAAACCATTCTTGATAAAATCTGACCCTCGTCAAAAGGACAATAATCTTTGTCATCTTTGATTTTAACAGAATCAACTTCAACAATATCTTTTCTTATCTTATGGTCTTTTGATAATTGATTTTTTTCAATACCGTAATTTGTAATAACGCTTAAAACTTCGCTATTAAATTCATCTTTACGATAAATCGGCAAGAAATCAATTCCTTCTTTTGAATCTATTTTTAAATACTCAGGAAAACCGTTTTTCAAAGCCGTTAAATCAAGATTATTCGACAAAGAAGAAATTGCATTCATTTTGCTGCAATAATCAACAAAAGGTCCTTTGTTTTCACGTTCATGAAGAGCTCTGTTTCTATTTCCCCAAAGAACGTTTTTGCTTGATGTTTCATAACCCGTTTGACCGTATTCAGTTCCATAGTACATTGTCGAAACACCCATTAGAGCGTTCATCATCTGCCAGGATTTTTCCTGCAAATCAAGAGATTCTTTTTGAATTTCAAATAAGAATTTTTCGATTTCGTCATCATCTTTAATTCCTGCCTTGTTAAAGATTTGTTTAACCGTAACTTCATAAGGAGCAGAACCAAAGCCTCTTGCGCGGCGAATGCTGAATCTGCCGTTTTTTGTTCCGTTTGTAAAATCTTTTAAAGTTTCAAGAAGTTCTGATTTCTTAGGGCTTGAAGAATAAATATCTTCGATTTTTTCTTTCAGCATCAAACCAACCGCAACTGCCTGAGAATCCATGTTTTTATAATCTATTCTTCCTGTTAATGCGGTAATTTTGACTTTTGTTGCATCATCAACATCGTTAACGCTTCCGCCTTTGAGCGATTTAACATATAAATTCATATCTAAAGGAAGTGTATGCAATAAACGAGGTTTATCATGGTTGTCCACAAACACATGAGATAAAAGAACTGTGTTTGGTTGTGAAAATTTCATTAATTTAATTGAATTATTGCGCAAAATTTCTAAATTTCCCGCAGCCCGTCTGGCATCATTACCATGTTCGGGGTCAACACCTGCAAATTTGGACAGATTGTTGAAATATTTATCATAATTAGACGGTGTTGTAGCGCCGATTTGTTCAATAAATTCCTGTTCTTTAGAATAAGGGACATTAAATTCATAATTTGCATAGATTTCATATTTATCTTTATTTTTGTCCATTATTTCTTTTGCTTTTTCAAAAGCTTCATGTCTTTCATTAATATTTTTTGTAGTATTGGCAAAAATATCAGACAATTTTGATAATTCAGTATTTTCACCATCTACTTCTTTGATATTTTGTCTTACTTTATCAATATATGTGTTTGTAATTTTCTCATCAAAAGCAAGCATAGCTTTAAGATTATTCCATCCGCCCAACATATCGCCGAAGTTTGTAACTTCTGCAATAATGTATGATGAGGGGTTGTAAGTTTTGATTCTTCTGATAAATTCTCTCCAGAATTGTTGAACACCGGGGGCATTTTGAGTTCCATTCCAGATTTCATTAAATGTTGATTGTTTATTTGAAATAGCACTCAAATCACCAATATCTTTAGAAGCATCAAATCTCCAGTTCAAACCGCCTTTTCCTTGTAAAACAACAGAATCCGCAAGTTTGAAATCTTCAAGAGAAATATTTTTAAATTCTTTTTGAAGTTTTGAAATTACTTCGTTTACATTTTGTTTTTTAAGTCCTTTTCTAATTGCAGAAACAACACAATCTCTTTCATCTTTAGGGGTTGTAGGAGTATAAGGCAATAAAGATTTTAAAGTTACATTTTTTAATTTCGCTAAATCAATTGTACCATCAGCTTTAACCGCATCATTTGACATTGATTTAACAAAAAGTTGTTTTAAAATTTCGTTTGCTGCAACTTTTACCGCGTAAGTTTTATATTCTTCGTTATTTTTATATTCTTCAGGAATTATTTGATTAATCGCATTGTTAACCGTTTCAATAACGTAATCACGTATTGAGCCTTTTAAAAGCTCTTTGTTAAATTCGGGTTCTGAGAAAACAGCGCTCAATTCAGGACTTGTTTCAATTGTTTGAAGCGCAAATTCGTCAAGATAATTTCCGATTGTTTTATTTTGCTGTAAAACAGGGAATTTTGTTTCGGGATTATTAATATTATTTTTAATAATTTCAAAATCTTGTTTTGTAATTCCGTTCTTTTTTGCAATTGATCTGATTTCATTTTCGCTTAATTTTGAAGTTTCAAAAATCAAATTACTTTGCACCGCTTCTGTCCAATAAGTTGCAACGCCGAAAAGATAATTTCTGGCATTGAAAAAGCCCTCAACATCCCTTGGGTTTGAAAGGTTGGGATTTGAAAGATTCATTTTAATAATATCAACATTACCATCCCAGCAAGTAACCTGCGCAGCGTGATATCTGTTTACAATTTTGCCTGTTCCTACCGATAAAATATCATCAAGTTCTTCACTTGTTAAATCTTTTAACAT
>CAPYQR010000042.1 GCA_948742005.1 uncultured bacterium | reverse complement strand
GAGCTGTTTTGTGCCGTAAGGGGTAATAAATTCTTTTTTAAAACTATCAGGCATAATTTCTGTGTATATTCCTTTTTTATAACTTTTTATTAAATTTCCTTGTTTATCATAAACTTCAAAATCAAGAAAATCTCTACCAAGTTTTAATTTTGAATCAGAAACAACTCCTTCCCTGTGTTCAATCGAGCGCAGTTTGCCGTTTTCATGAAACGATTTTTGTACTTTTAAATCAGCAGTTTTTTTAATTTTACCGTTATCATAATAAACATTTTCAATTAAATTTTTAAAACTGCCATCAGGGTTAAATTCTGTTATCTTTGTTCCTTGGCTTCTTGAAAGATTTTCAAGATTATCAAATTTTTTCAACAATTTACCATTTTTCATCGATTGAACCATAAATCCATCTTTATATTCAATCCGGAATTTATCTCCCGTTTTTTTGTTTGCGGTTTCTAAAATCCCGCTAAAAGCAGAACCGTCTTTTAAAATCGCTTTTCCGTTTTTAAGCTCAATATCTTTGACTTTATTTCCCAAACCATCAATAAAAGTTTTAACGTTGACTTTTGAATTTAATTTTCCGGTTTTGCTGTAATAAATCAACCCCGCAGCCAGCGCAGTTAAACCGATTGCAGCAGCTGCTGTGAAAGCTAATTTTTTCTTGTTTATTTTTTTAGCTTCATTTATGGGTGCGGTATTTTGTCCAACCGTTGGTTGTTTTTGTGTATTTTTGTTTGATAACATTGAAGCCAGCGCGGGGGATTGTAATGTTGTTGAATTTAATTTTTCCATTTTTTCTTTCCTGATGATTTTATTTAAATTTACATATATACAAAACAAAAAAAAGAAAAAAAATGCTTTATTTTATCGCAATAATTTCAATCTCCGCCTTAGCGCCTTTTGGCAGTTTTGCCTGGACGCAGGAGCGGGCGGGGTTTGAAGTGAAAGCGGAAGCGTAAATTTCATTAAACTTTACAAAATCGTTCATATCATCAAGAAAACAAGTTGTTTTAACAACATTATCAAAACTTAATCCTGTCTCGTTTAAAACTGCTTTGATGTTTTTTAAGATTTGTTTTGTTTCTTCTTCAACGCCTCCTGTGACAATTT
Source organism: uncultured bacterium (assembly GCA_948742005.1). Lineage (GTDB taxonomy): Bacteria > Cyanobacteriota > Vampirovibrionia > Gastranaerophilales > Gastranaerophilaceae > RUG14156. The sequence goes on along the minus strand of CAPYQR010000042.1, from coordinate 10,248 downwards.
TATTTGTCTTTGGGTCGATTCCGATTTGACCCGAACAATATAAAACGTTGTTTGCTAAAATTGCTTGTGAATAAGGTCCTACGGGTTCGGGGGTGTTTTTTGTGTATATTTTTTCCATGTTAAAATTGCTCCTTTTACTTTTTTTAAATTATATTATAAAAAAGACTTTTGGAGCAATTTGATTGTATTTTTGTTTTTATTGAAATTAAGATTGAACATTTGAAAGACAAGCATTAATTTTAGGATATAAATCTTTATTGTATGTTCCAATATTATTTTGTTGTGCAAATGCAAGTTCTTTTTTTAATTTTTCAACTACGCGTTTTTGTTGCTGTTCTTTTTCTGCGCCTTTTAATTCTTGCAAGAAACTTTCTTGAAGTTCTTTGGAGATTTTTATTCCTTTGTCATTAACCCTTGTGTAATATCCGTTGCTGCTGACTTCGTTTAGTTTGATTGAAAAAGGCTGATTTATGTCATTTTGCACGCTTAAATTATCGCCGTTTGTTCTGTCAAGTATATTAAGATAATTTTCTTTGTATGAATATTCTTTTTCAATATTTCCTTTGGGATTGTATAATTTTAATTTTGCCGCTTCAAATTCAGCATTATCAATGTCGTCTGTTGCGTTGATTTTATTTTTTAAGTTAACCTGAACAAATTCTTTTTTTTGAACCATCGGGCAAATATTCGATATAATTTCCAACCCCGTTTTTGTTAAAACATTCTTTTGTTAAAACTTTTCCTTCTTTATCATAAACTTTAAAGCTTTGAAATTCGGGATAAAAGCATTCATTAAGATTTTGCGGAATTGTATTTTTCTTTATGGCTTTTAGATATCTGTGTTCAATCGAGCGCAGTTTGCCATCTTCATAGAACGATTTTTGTACTTTTAAATCAGCAGTTTTTTTAATTTTACCGTTATCATAATAAACATTTTCAATTAAATTTTTAAAACTGCCATCAGGGTTAAATTCTGTTATCTTTGTTCCTTGGCTTCTTGAAAGATTTTCAAGATTATCAAATTTTTTCAACAATTTACCATTTTTCATCGATTGAACCATAAATCCATCTTTATATTCAATCCGGAATTTATCTCCCGTTTTTTTGTTTGCGGTTTCTAAAATCCCGCTAAAAGCAGAACCGTCTTTTAAAATCGCTTTTCCGTTTTTAAGCTCAATATCTTTGACTTTATTTCCCAAACCATCAATAAAAGTTTTAACGTTGACTTTTGAATTTAATTTTCCGGTTTTGCTGTAATAAATCAACCCCGCAGCCAGCGCAGTTAAACCGATTGCAGCAGCTGCTGTGAAAGCTAATTTTTTCTTGTTTATTTTATTGTTTTCTATTGGATTTGTAGTTTGATTTTCTGTTTGAGGAGCTTTATTTGCTGTGTTTTGAGAATAATTTGTTTGGTTTATTATTTGTTTGCTTGTAAAATTTATTTTATTTATTCGTTCTCCAAAATGACAATTTTATACTTATATAAAAACTTGAACAAGAAAAAAATTGTCAGATAAAAAGTTATTTTACTGTACGGTTGATAAAATATTATATCCTGCATTAATTAAAGCTTGTTTAATTTCTTCAAAATGTTCAAAATTCCTTGTTTCCATAGAAATTTTTAAATAACAATCGTTGATGTCTGTTCCCTCGCCGCCTTGATTGTGGCGTACGCGGATTACGTTTGCGCCAAAACGCGCGATGATTGAACTTACATCTCTTAATTGCCCCGGTTTATCAAGTAATTCTATTGTCAGGTTACACAATCTTCCTGTTTTTAATAATGCACGGTTTATTACGCGCGAAAGAATATTTACATCTATATTTCCACCTGAAACAAGACAAACGACATTTTTATTTTCAAGCGGGATTTTATCAAACATTGCAGCAGCAACGCTTAATGCGCCTGCGCCTTCTGAAATTACTTTTTCTTTTTCCATTAATGTTAAAACAGCGCTTGCGATTTCGTCTTCTGAAACGGTAATTATTTCATCGACATATTTTTGACAAAGTGCGTAAGTCAGCTCACCCGGGAGTTTGACTGCAGTTCCATCGGCAAATGTGTTGACGGATTTTAGTTCAATTCTTTGATTTTGTTTGATTGATTCATACATTGACCCTGCATTTTGTGCTTGAACGCCATAAACTTTACAGGTTGGCTTTATTTGTTTTATTGTTGCTGCAACGCCTGAAATCAAGCCGCCGCCGCCAATTGGAACGACAATCGCGTCTAATTCCGATAATTGGTCAAGGATTTCAAGGGCTATTGTTCCTTGACCCGCGATAACATCAATATCATCGAAAGGATGAATGAAAATCCCGCCCGAATCTTTCTGAAATTGTCTTGAAGCGTTATATGCATCATCATAAACACCGTCAATTAATTTAATATCTGCGCCGTAGCTCCTTGTTGCTTCGACTTTTGATAATGGTGCTGTTGCGGGGATGAAAATCGTTGCTTTGATGTTATTTACTTTACTTGCAAGTGCAACGCCCTGTGCGTGGTTTCCTGCAGAGCATGCGATTACGCCTTTTTGTTTTTCTTCATCGCTTAATTTTGAAATTTTATAATAAGCACCACGAAGCTTAAAAGAACCTGTTAATTGCAAGTTTTCGCTTTTTAAAAATATTTTATTTTTCTTGCTTAAAAATTTAGATTCAATAAGGCTTGTTTTTCTTGCGATTGAATTAAGAACGTTTCTTGCTTTATAGACTTTTTCAAGTAGTTGTTTTTCCAATTTTTCTTTCCTTTTTAAAATAAATTATATGAATTATTGTCAATCTTCTTTCATTTTAATACTATTAACTAAAAGAGGAAACATGGCTTTAAGAATTTTATTTTTATTATTTGGAATCGTCCTTGTTGTAAATATCGTTTTAAGCGGCGTGGGGCTGATTTTGGGGGTTAATCTTTATAAAAAATACGGTAAACAAATTTTAATATTTTTTGTTTCAATTGCGCTTTTTATGATTACCGCCTATCTTGTTTTTTCTTTAATGGGATTAATTGATTAATTTTTGGGGGTTGAATGAAAAAATTTTTAGATACAAACAATTTGATGGATAAAGAAAAGCAAGGGCTGATTTTGGCTGTTGGGATTTTGTTTATAATTTTTATAATCTGGTGCAATCCGATTGCAATCGTGGGTGTAGGGGAGCGTGGGGTAAAAGTTACCTTAGGCAGGGTTTCTCCGCGGAGTTATCAAGAAGGGGTGCATTTTGTAACACCTTTTATTTCAAAAATTAAAGTCATGGATGTTAAAACGCAGAAAATTAACATTTCAACAGAAGTTTATACAAAAGATATTCAACAGGCAAAAATAAGTTATGTTATAAACTATAATTTAATGCCTCAATATGCTCATCAAATGTATCGCGAGGTCGGGATGAATTATGTTGAAAATATTTTAATGCCTGTTGTTGAGGGTAATATTAAAGATGTAATCGGCAGATGGAACGCACAGGATTTGGTTGCAAACAGAAGCAATGCGACAAATGATATTTTGCAAAAACTTCAATATCAATTGAAAAACAGATATATTAACCTGACAGGTTTTCAAATAATCGACATTAATTACTCAGATGTCTTTGAAAAAGCAATTGAATCAAAAGTAACAGCTGAACAAGAAGCACTCAAAGCCAAAAATAAAACCGTTCAGATACAGGAAGAAGCGCGCCAGAAGTTAATTTCTGCGCAAGCTGAAGCAGAATCTATGAAAATCAGGGCAAATGCGCTAACGCAAAATAAAGCGCTTGTTGAATATGAAGCGGTGCAAAAATGGGATGGGAAAATGCCTGAATATATGCTTGGAAATTCCATGCCGTTTATTAATATTTCAAAATAATTATTAAAACATTAAAAAAATCGGGATCTTTAAAGACCCCGATTTTTGAAATTATTAATCAAATTTAATTTGTGCCATTTCATCAAGTGATGCAAAAACTTCGCTCGCGCCGCAATCGACAAATTGGGTTTGTGCGGTTACGCCTGATGATAAATCGGATAATAAATATAAACCTGCTTTTCCGACTTCTTCAACGGTTGGTGTGCGTTTTAGAGGTGCTTTTAGGGCGTTTGCTTTTAACATTCTGTCAAATCCGCCGATGCCTTTTGCTGCCATGGTTTTAATCGGGCCTGCGGATAAGCAGTTGCAGCGGATGTTGAATTTACCAAGGTCTGCTGCGATAAATCTCATTGAAGATTCAAGAGCGGCTTTCGCTACACCCATGATGTTGTAGTTTGCAACAACTTTTGTTGAACCAAGGTAAGTCAAAGCAAGGATTGAACCTCCGCCCGATTCTTCCATTTGCGGTTTTGCGTATTTTGAAATTGTAACAAGGGAATAAGCGCTGACATGCATTGCTAAATCCCAACCTTCGCGTGAAGTTGTGTAAAAATCGCCGATTAAATCATCTTTGTTTGCAAAAGCAACCGCATGAACGACAAAATCAAGTTTATCATAGACTTTTTTATATTCTTCAAAAACTTTTTTAACATCTTCTTCTTTTGTAACGTCACATTCAAGGCAAATTTTTGCATTCATTGATTCTGCTATCGGGCGGACTCTTTTTTCCATTGCTTCGTTTGCATAAGTGAAAGCAATTTCAGCACCCTGTGCATTTAATTGTTCGGCGATTGCATTTGCGATTCCAAATTTATTTGAAACGCCGAAAATAATGCCTTTTTTACCGCTCATTAAACCCATAATTTTTCTCCCTTTATTTTATTAATGAAAATATTATAATATAAATAAAATTTAAAGGAAATTAAATTAAGTTAATTTTCAAAAAATCCTCAATCGTAAACGTCATAAAAGCTTCGCAATATTTGCAATCGCCTTTTACTGCACGAAATGAATTAATCGCAATTGCACGGTAAGAAAAAGTTCCGCAATCTTTTTCAGGATAATAAATATCAAGCATTTTCTTTTTTGTTTCGATAATATTGCTGATATCAGCAAAACAATCAGGCATAGCAAGAGCGTAGTCTGATTCAAACATGATTATTTTTAAATCAGGCTTGTGTTCCTTGGTTTTTAAAAGTTCTTTAAAATATTTTAAAAGATAAAAAGTATCTTCATTGTTATCGTATAGATTTGGCAAGAAAACAAAATCAACTTCCGAGATATCAATTTTTTTTATTGTTGAAAAATTTTCTTTTATTGTACCGGTGTTAATGTTAAAAACTTTAAAACCTTTTGTGCGCAATTGTTTCATAACTTCAATGAATTGTTGCCTTTTTTCGTGTCCTGCTTCGTTTTTTTCAGGAATTGCACCATTTGTTAAAGATAAAACTTCAAAATTTTTCGGATATTGTGCAATCAAACCTCCCAACCCCCTTGTTTCAGCTCCCGGGTATTGAGATAAAACAAGACAGCGTGTATCGATATTAATTTTAAATTGCGTTGGTTTTTCATTTGTTTTCAGTGCAAAATAAAACAAAGAACTGTTTATTCTTTTTCGAGGGGTAAATATTTTTTTTAAAATATCTGAATTTGATTTCAATTTTAAAAAATCCATCCTTTTTTCAGATTATAGCAGGAATTATTTTTAAAAATCAATGAAAACTTGATAAAATAGCTCTTTTTTGTAAAGTTTGATTAATATTTGACAATTTTTTTTAAAAAAATGACTTTATTAAAATAAGAGGATATAATTATCTTGTTGGAAAAGAAATGAAAGAAAATTCAAAAGATTCTAAAATTACATTTTTAAAAGAAAAAGTGCTTGAAAAAAAAGCCCTTAAGAATTTTGAACATTTAAAAAATAATAACGTTTCAAATCCGATTTCAAACGAAGTTGAGAATTTAAAAATGAAATTTGAAGCATTTCAAAAAACCAAAAAAGAAGTAGAATCTGACGATTTATTTTAAATAAATGCAAAATATTAAAAATATCCTTTTTTTATATTTAACTCCACGTCAAAAATCTCAGCTTTTAGGAACTTTAAAAGCTTATTATCAAAAATTTTCTCATTTGGGTGTTTTAGATATAATTGATAAATTTATTGAAGATGAAAAATATTATATAGAAATCAATAATCCCCATTTTGAATTTTTAAAAGATTATTTTGAAGACGATTTGTTTTTTCGCGAAATGGAAAAATATTTGAATTTTCTGTTTTATCAAGATGAGCAAAAAAAGAAAATAGAACCGTATTTAGAAAAACAAAAAGAATACGCTAAACAAATGCGCAAAAAAGCGCAGGAATTCAAGATGTCAAAATTAAAGCCAACTAAAAAGCAGCTTTATTTTTATGATAAGATTACAAAAGCGCACGGAATTGAAAAAAAAGACGTGGAAAATGCTTCAAGGCTGGATTTAAGGAATTGGATTATGGAAATCATTGAACCGCAGGAAGAAAATGTGCAAGATGAATGAAATTTTTAAAAAAGTTGAAAAAATATTGTTTGAATCGGGAATCGAAGAATTTAAACAAGAAGCAAAGCTGATTATAACCGAAGTTTCGGGTTTGTCTTTAGAAGAAATTTTATTGCTTGATTCAAGCGCGGAAGTTATACCAAATAAGGATGAAATTATAAAAATTGCAAATAAACGGGCAGACGAAAAAATTCCCCTGCAGTATCTTTTAGGGTTTTCGTATTTTATGGATGAAAAATATTTAATTAATGAAAATGTTTTAATTCCGCGTGATGAAACACAGATTTTGGTTGAAGAGAGCTATAAGCTGATTAAAGATTTGAATAAAAAAATCAATATTCTGGATATTGGTACAGGCAGCGGAATAATCAGCTGTTCTTTGGCAAAAAAGTTGAAAAATAAGGATATTGAAATAATAGCTGTAGATAAAAGCGTTGCTGCGCTTGAAATTGCACTTGAAAATATTTCAAAATCAGATTTAGTGAGAAAAGTTGTAATTAGAAAATCTGATTTATTTTCAAAAATAAGAGAATGCGAAAAGTTTGATTTAATTGTTTCAAATCCGCCATATATTCCGTTAAAAGAGAAAAACAATCTTCAAAAAGAGCTTGAATTTGAGCCTTTTGAAGCATTATTTGCACAGGATGATGAGGGTGTTGAATTTTATCGAAAAATAATTGAAACAGCACCTGAATTTCTCAAAAAAGATGGTTTTTTGGCTTTTGAGCTTGGAATTAATCAAAGTAAAATTGTTAAGCAAATTTTAGAAGAGAAATTTAAAAATATAAATATAATCAAAGATTTAGCGGGAATTGAGCGCGTAATAACGGCACAAATTTTTAATTAAAAAATCTTGAAAATACTTTAAAATAAATTACAAATGAAGCTATAACAAGTAAAATTCCTGAAATTTTTAAAAGAATCTCGGAAACATTTGCAAATTTTTTTACACCTTTGACAAAAGTTGTAAAAACACCTGCTAAAACAACAATTAAACCCTGTCCTAAAGAGAAAAATAAAAGCATTAATGCGGCAAGCAGAATATTTTTTGTTAATGTTGCAAAACCCATAATCCCGGCTAAAATTGGCGTTGAGCAAGGACTTGCCGCAAAAGCAAATAAACATCCTACCAAAAACGGATAAACAAAAAGGCTGTTTGAGTTTCCCTGGGGTATTTTTTTGACGATTGGTGAAATATTCAGCTCAATTATCCCTAAAACATTTAATCCCATAACTAAAATTAAAGATGCTAAGAATAAAATCCAATAAACTCCGCCAATAGCCGAAAAAACATTTCCCGTTAACGCGCAGAATATACCAATTGCGGTCAAAACACAGCTTAAACCCAAAACAAAAGATAAAAGCTGGATAAATGTTTTAAATTTATCAGTGTCGCCATATCCGCCAATATATCCGACTATTAGGGGTAAAACCCCGATTGAACAAGGAGAAATTGAAGCTAAAACCCCACCCAAAAACGAAATTCCAAATTCGCCCTGCTGCATATATTGCACTAAGCTGTTTGAGAAGTTTTCTAGCATTTTTATTTATCCTTGTTCAAAATTTATTTTCTTTGTCTGTCAACTATTTGTTGCTATCAATTACTTTGATAATTTCTTCAGATTTCATAGCCCCTTCTTGCCTGTGGACAAGTTTTCCTTCTTTGTTCACAAAAACAAGGGTTGGAACGATTGTAACTTTGTATTTTTTTATTGCATCTTTTGTGTAGCTACCCTCTTTTCCTGCGTTTTGAGTAACGTTGATTTCTTCAATTATGACAGAATCATTGTGGGTTTTAACCGCTTTATCAAGTTCAGTTCCTGCTTGTTTACATTCTGAACACATCGGGGATGAAAATTTGATAATTTTCATTTTTTGACCTTGTGCAGGCGTACTTTTTGCTGCGCACATCATGTTGTTTTGTGCTTTGGCATCTAAATAAGCATAAATTCCCATTGGCATTGCAAAAATTAATAAAACTATAATCCAATTCTTCATATTTTTTCCTTTATTTAATTACATTTAATTATATACAATAAAATTTAAATTTGGGAATTGGATAATTTAATTAGTATAGTTATTCAATTTAAAATCCCTCCTTTTGTCTTTAAAAAGAGGGATTTTTTAAAATTTTATAAAATTTCGCTTATTTTTTGTTTATCAGTATATTCTTGCGAAATTTTTCCTGAATCATAAAGTGTTTTATTGTTATTCTTTTGAATCAAAAGTCCTGTTATGACTGCGCCTGCTGCCACAATAATTTTTGCGCTTTTAGGAAGTGCGCTCATTCTTTCTATTGCGCTATTTGTAAATTTTGCTGCGTTAAGTACAAAAGGCCCGATTTTTTCTAAAAGGGGAGTGAAATTGTGAGATAAAATTTTTGTTCCTAATACACTTAAGCCTTTTTGAACGGTTTTTGATTTTGAAACAACAGCTGCTGTGCCTGCGGTTGCTGCTGTACCTGTTGTTAAAATAAAAGCATCTTTTGCGAGTCCTTTTATGGTGTTTTTCGTTTGTTTGTAAGCATGACCCGCCGTATTTTCAATTGAACCTTTGTTGTATTCACTGTTTTTAAATTGTGAAACCTTTGCGCCCATGATTGCGCCTGTTAATAAGTCTGACATAAATTTAACTCCATTCCTAAAATAAATTAATGTAAATTCCGTAAAAAATTCTGCAGTTATTTATATAAACAAATTTTTTCTTAAAAAATTGCTAAAATTTTAAAAAAATTAATAATGATATTAAGATAGTATAAAGAAAAGCAATTTTTTATTTTTTATCTTTTATACTATATAAGAAATCAAAAATAATACAAGCAATCAAAAAAAAGAGGAAAATAATGCAAGCCGTAGTGAATTCTAATGTATTAAAACAGGAAAACGTGAAAGAAAAACTTGAATATTTACTTTCTGATGTTGATTCAGCAACTAAAAATGACGTAGAAAATTCTATCGTTGCAATGGGAGCAAAGGTTGTTGAGATTTTGATTGACAAATTAAAAACCCTCAAAGGCTTAAAAAGAGGAATTGTTGCAATGAGCATAATAAGAATCGGCGAAGCGGCGATTGACCCTCTGAAAGCTTTTGCTTGCGAAAATAAAGAATGTCAATGGATGGCTGATTATTTGTTGTCTGAAATATGATATAAATAATCTTTATGAAAAAATTTTTATATTTATTTTTTTGTTTAACGGTATTTTTAATTTTATTCTATTTTTCGCTTCTTTATTTTTTGCCTAAAATTATAAATTCTCCTAATTTTGTACAGAAAATTGAAAAAATCGTTTTAAATAAAACAAATTTAAAAACACAAATTAAAAATTTAAACATTTCCATATCCAAAAATTTAAATGCACAAATATTTGCTGATTCGATTGAAATTGAGGATGTTTTAAGGCTTGAAAAGCTAAAAATAAACTCGGATATTAAAACTTTAAAAATCAAAAGTGCTGAAATTAATTATCTTTTTTTAGATTCGCATAAGTTTAAAAAAGCATTTGATGAACAAAAAACAAGGCTGAAAAATAAAAAGAGAAATAAGAAAAAAAGTAATAAATTTATTTTATCTAAAGTTTTTAATGTTCAGATTTCAAAAGCTGATATAGTTCTTTATGATGTTAATATTAAATTTGAAAACATAACATTTAACTCAACTTTCAAATCAGCGCGTTATAATTTAAAAGCGCAAAAAATTCCTGTTGAAGCTGTTATGAAGACTCTATTAAGATTTCAAAAATCAAAAGACCCGCAGAAAAAGTTTATTGAAAATTTTAAAAATTATCAAGGTTTGATGGAATTTGATTTAAGTTATGAAAATAAAAAACTCTCAGGTTTTATAAAAGCGCATAATCTCTATGCTCTAAGT
>CAPYQR010000041.1 GCA_948742005.1 uncultured bacterium | reverse complement strand
CGTTGAAATCGAGACCATCGCAACCCTTGCCTGATTATCAATTCAAATGCGGCATGGGAGAAGTTTTAAAATATGCATTTATTGAAACCTCCTGCAAGGCAGACAGAACTTTTGATTTAATTGATATTTTATCAAATAATTTGAAAGAAAAAATTAGTGAAAAAATAAATTCAATTGTTTGTGCTTGCGCTTATTTAAAAGCAAGCGTTGTTAATAATGATGAAAAAGAATCAGGGCTTCGTAAGATTTTAAATTTCGGTCATACTTTTGCTCATCCGATTGAAACGCTTACAAAATATAAAAAATTTTCCCACGGACAAGCTGTTGCGTATGGAATGAAAATGGCATCAAAGCTTGCTTTGTTAAATGATAAAATTGAAAAAGATTATCATCAAAGAATTGAGTTTTTGATTGATAAATATGAATTAACACCTAAAAAGCTTCAATTTAACAAAAAAGATTGTGAAAAATTTGTTGAACTTATGAAACAAGACAAAAAAGTTCAAAACGGGAAAATTAACCTGCTTCTTCCCGTAGCTCGTTCTCAAGTCGAGCTTTTTGATAATATTGACTTGCCTTCAATTGAAGTTTTGCTGCCTTAGCAGGATTTCCAAGGTTTAACATTGTGATTGCAGCTTGTTCATAATTATAAGCCATTTCTTCATAGCTTTCGTCATTTCTTGAAAAAGCCGCAAGTGCGTTTTTATATCCGTCAATTGCTTTTTCGTTATCTCCTAAATATTGGTAATTTTGAGCGCTTTGGGAATATGTTTTTGCAATTAACTTTTCATTATCTGTAGTGAGCGCTAAATCCAGCGCTAAATCCTGAAAATTTGATGTTTTTTCAAGGTTATATTGTTTTGTATAAAGTGAAGCAATTTTAGATAAAACCTGACTTTGTGCTTTTGAATTATCTGCTTCGCCGCTGTAGGCAACACTTGCAAAGTAATTATCAAGCGCTGGGTCAAATTCGTTAAATTCGTCATAAATTTGTCCTGTTTTATAAAAAGCGTGTGCTTTTAAATTGAATTCACTGGCTTTTGTTGCTTCAAAATAATCACGAAGTGCGTAATCGACATAATCATAAGAATCGAAAATTTTTCCTCTTTCGATATGGATTGCAGCTCTTATGTTTTCGTTAGATTCTTCATCTTTTTCAATAATTCCAAGTGCTTCATTCAGCATATTTAAAGCTTGAGTGTTGCCTTTTGGGGTTTTGGGGAGGGTTTTAACTTTTGTATAAATTTCTTTTGCGCGATTATCATTATCGTTAATTGGGCTAAAAGGTGTTTTTTTGCTTTCGGTTGAAGTAAAATCAGCAGCTATTGTTTTGAATTCCTGTTTTTCTTCAGGCTGCTGCAGCTGCTGTGGTTGCTGAATTTGTGAAATTTCAAAATCATTTAAAATTTCAATTTTTTCCTCTTTTTGTGTCGGTTTTTTGGTTTCGTTTAAATTTTGTGTATTAAAATTATCAATTCTTTCTTGCGCTTTTTGAGGAAAAGAAAGTGCAAATTCAGGATTTACAAACCCGGGGTCCGATTTTAGATTAATGTTTTGCATAAACAATGCTTTAATCCATCCTTCAACGACATTTGAGGGTTTGTTCAGACTTCTGGCTATAAAATCATCAGAAATTTTAGAAGCATTTTTAAGGTTTGAGAGAATAATTTCTTTTGAAGGGTTTTCTTTTAAAGATTCTTTTTCGACAAGGTTGAGATAAATTGAAACTTCATCTTTAACATCATCCGGCGCATTGATTGCAATTATCGTGCTTCTGAAATCGGTTAAAACTTGCGAAATGTTGATTTGACCTTTTGTATAATCAATTGCAACTTTTGTTCCGTTGGGGAAAGTGTTTGGATTTTGATTTTTGTCTTGATTTTGAATATTGTTTTGCGAATTTTGTCCTTGCGAATTTCGGCTGTGCGAAACAGCGCTTTTTTGAAAGCGATTTTGTTTTTGAAAATTGATATTGTATGGATAAACCGAATTATACAAAAATCAAACCTCCGCAAGTTATTTTAATTATAGAAAAAATAATGCTTTTTATAGTCATACAAATGGATTATAAATAATTCAAATTTGCGTTATTTTATAATAATAATTTAACAATTTTTAAGAAAAAATCAAATTTTTTATTATTTCTTAAAAATTGAGCATGTTGAACCTTAAAATTTGTAAAATCTTGTTTAGTTTTATTAAAATTATTTAATAAAACAGCACATTTTTTCGTTTTTTACTATAATTAAAATATTAGGATAGGAGTTATTATTTATGCCGCAATATGTTTTCAAAATGAAAAAAGGCGATTTAGAAATTGAATTTTCGTCTGATGATGCGGAATTTGTTGAAGAGCAATTAGACAAATGGCGGGATGAAATTTTAAAGAAAAAAATTGAAAAAGTGGATTAGGAATTAGTGTGTATTACAAATTTAAAATAAACTATAATGAGTCAGAACTTTCCTTAAGCTGTCTTGATAAAGACATGATTGAGCGCGAAATGGATTTATATTTCGCTTTTTTTGCTGATGCGAGCGAAGAGTTTATTTCAAAAATAAAAAAAATCAAAAAAATTCCTCCAAAAATCCGCTCAATTGATAAAATAGTTGATAGTGCAGTTAGTGAAAAATTACCTTTATCTAATGAAAAAATAGAGTTTGCTCTAAAAACAGATATTCTGCAGCAGCAGCTTAACGAAGTGCAAGAATATCTTCAAGAATCAAAAATTGAAAAACAATCTATACCTCTGGATGAAAAAATAGCTTTTCCAACAATTATTGAAACCGAAAATGAACCTGAAAATGAAGTTGAAAATGAAATCTCTACAAATACTCAAATTGATAATATTCAAGAAACAGATGAAGATATTACAAAAAAATTTGGTTTTGATAAACTTGAACCTGATTTTTCGCCTCAATACAGCGAAATTCAAAACATGATTAAACTGGCACAAAACAAAATTGAAGCACAAGATTTAAAGCAGCAAATTATTAGCGAAGATACTTCAGATAATCTTTTAAAACATTTTGCAAATGATATTGAAGAAATTGAAGATTATCAAAATGATGAAAATAGTGAAAATAAGTTTGAAATTAATAATGAAGTTGTTGTTAATGAACAGAAAGATAATGAAGAATTTTTAAATAATATATTTTCAAAAAATAATTTAGAAGAAAATGAAATTACGCATGAAATCAAAACTAAATCAGAAACATTGGAAGCTGAAGAGGAAGCTGTTGTTAATGCTAAGATGAATATTAATGAATTTTTGCAAATGGGAAATAAATTCCAAAATTCAATTGATGAAAATTTTGAAGTTCAACAGCCGTCAGAAACAGAACTTCAAGAGTTTGCAAATAATCTTGATTCTGCACTTAATGATTCAATCAAAGCAATTGGCGAAAATAATGAAGAAAAACCTGAAACAAGCAAGCAAATAAATTTAATTGAAAATATTGATGAAGATTTAAAAGAAGATAAAACTAAGCAGTTTGAAGTAAAAGAAGATGATTTTGGAAAATTTTTATCAATTTTTAATCCAATAACTTTAAGGGATGATTTTTTGCTTTGCGCTTATTTTATTAAAGATATTTTAATGAAGCCAAGCTTTACAATGAAATCTATCAATGCTAAATTATATAAAGCTACAGGTTCGATTGCGGGAATTTCGCTTCTTGAAGAATTAATGGATGAAAATTTGATAATTCAATTGCAAAATGATTTTGAAGAGCGGAAAGAATATACTATTTCAAACCTTGGCGAACGTTATATTCAAGATAATTTTCAAAGGCAATAGATGAACTATATTTTTATTTTTTTGATTTTGATTTCATTTATAATTTCAATTATAAATGGTAAAATTGATGTTGTCGTTGATGAAATGTTTAAAGCTTCTTCAAAGGCTGTACAAATTTCGTTTGGTTTAATCGGGATAATGGCTTTTTGGCTCGGGATTGTTAACGTTGCAAAAAAATCCGGGCTTATTGATATTTTTGCTAATATAATCAAAAAACCTTTGCTTTTGTTGTTTCCTGATTTAAAAAATAACAAAAGCGCTCTTTCGAATACTGCTTTAAATATTTCAGCAAATGCTTTGGGGCTGACAAACGCTGCAACGCCTTTTGGAATTAGCGCAATGCAGGATATGCAAAAACAAAATCCTGATAAAAACTATGCAACTGATTCTATGTGTATGTTTTTGGCTGTTAATACTGCAGGTTTTCAGATAGTTCCTGCTGTTGTTATTGCGATTTTAAGCGCAAACGGTATGAAAAATCCCTCAATAATCATTCTTCCAACACTAATTACAACAACAATCGCTTTTTTGTCTGCAATATTTTTTGCTAAAGTATTTCAAAAAATAGAAACAAGATTTTTTAAAAAGAAAGGAAGCTTAAATGGTTAAAATTTTAAATTCTCTTTCTTTATATATTCTACCTTTAATAATTACAATAATTTTATGTCATGCGCTTTACAAGAAAACTCCGGCATATGAAAGCTTTGTCGAGGGTGCTCGCGGTGGGTTTTCAATTGCAGTTAAAATAATTCCTTATTTAATTGCAATAATGGTAGTAAGTGCTATGTTTCGAGCTTCGGGCGCTGTAGAATTTTTGGGTGGTCTTTTAAAACCGTTATTAGATTTTTTTAAAATTCCAATCGATACTTTGATGATTATGATAACACGTTCTTTGTCGGGAAGTGCTACATTGGGTGTTTTGGGAGATATTATTAACAATTGCGGTGTGGATTCATACGCAGTAAAGCTTGCAAGCGTGATTACAGGGAGTTCTGAAACAACTTTTTATGTTGCAAGTGTTTATTTTGGTGCAGTCGGGATTAAGAAATTTCGCTACGCGCTTTTAGCGGGAATTATGGCAGATTTAACAGGGCTTGTTGCTGCTGTGTGGATTTGTTCTGTTTTCTTTTTATAATTTTGAAATTATTCAAAATATCCAATGTAATTTAAATTTCGATATAATCCGCAATAATCAAGTCCAAAGCCGATTATAAATTTATCATCAATATCAAAACAATAAAAATCAGGATTTATTGCATATTTTCTTGCGCATTTTTTGTTAAAAAGCGAAGCAAGTTTTACGTCCCTTACTTTGCAGTTGGTTTTTATGTATTTTGTTAAAAAATCAAGAGTTAAGCCTGTATCAATTATATCTTCCACAATTAATACAATTTTATTTTCTAAATCAGGCAGTGTCAGATTGATTGATTTTACTTCGCCTGTTGATTTTTGACTGTTTCCGTAGCTTGAAAGGCTGATGAATTCCATCTGCAGCGGCATTTTAAGATATTTTACAAGTTCTGAAAAAAACATCACAGCCCCTTTTAAAATGCAAATTAAAACAAGAGTTTCGTTTTTGTGGTTTTTTTCATAATAATTATTGATTTTTTCTGCTTCAAGTTTGATTTTTTGTGTAATTTCATCATTTGTTATTAAAACTTTTAAATCATTAATATTTTTCATTATTTCCTTTCGATATCAATTTTTTCAATAAAAATTTTATCTTTTTTAATGCATAAAAACAAGTTTGAATTAATTGAAGTTTTTGAACCTTTGTTTAGTTCATTGTTTTTTAAAATAAAATCATCAAATTTTTTCAAATTTTTATAATCACGATATTTTAAATATTCCCCTAAAAAATTATTCAAAATTTCAAGCCTGAACTCAATGCCGAGGCTGACAAAACGGCTTTTATTAATAATTTTATCTTTGATGATTTCTTTTTGAGTTTCTGTTATTTTAGAATCAACAATTTTTCTTGCATTTATTGAATTTTTAATCAAATTATTAATATTATTAACGTAGTTTGGATTTATTTTTTCAAAAATCGGAAGAATTTTACATCTTATTAAATTTCTTCTATATTTTATGTCATTATTAGAAGAATCAATCATAAAATTTTGTTTATTTTCTTTCAAAAATTCAAGAATTTCTTTTTTTTCAATCTCTAATAAAGGACGGTAAAAAACCCCTCTTTTTTCAGGAATTGCACAAAGACCTTTTAAGGACGTTCCTTTTATGATTCTGTAAATTAAAGTTTCTATGTTGTCGTTTTTATTGTGTGCTAAAAAAACAAATTCAGAATCAAATTCCAATGCGCATTGTTCAAAAAATTCATATCTTAAAATTCTTGCTGTTTCTTCGTTTTTTTTGACGTTTTCGCCTGCTTTTTTGATATAAAAAAGATTGTTGAATTTTTGTGCAAAGTTTTTTGTAAATTCTTCTTCTTTGATTGCTTCTTTGCGCCAGTTGTGGTTAAAATATGCAAGAATAATTTTGAGATTATATTTTTCTTTTAATTTATTTAATAAAAGCGCAAGTGCACAGCTGTCAGGACCTGCTGAAAAACCAATAATAATTGTTTTATCTTTGATGTTGTATTTTTCTAAAAATTTTTCAGCAGTTTTCAGCATACCAAACCTTATAATGTAGGCAAATCACCTTTGACATCTGCAGCCTGTGCACCATCTAAATTAAAAGCTTTTGCAAGGGCGGCAATTGCTTGTTTGGAGGAATTTTTTTCAATTAAACAACTGATTTTAATTTCGCTGGTTGAAATCATTTTTATGTTTATCGATTCTTGCGCTAATGTGTTAAACATTTTAGCCGCAATTCCGGGGCGGTCAATCATTCCTGCGCCGACAATTGACACTTTTGCAATATCTTCATCGATATGAATGTTCGTTGCATTAATTAAGGATTTGATTTCTTCTTGTGCGGATTTAAATTTTTCAAAATCATCTGTTGAAATTGTGAATGCAATATCATTTGTATTGTTTGAATTTCTTGCGTAGGATTGGATAATCATATCAACGCTTATGTTTTTATTTGCTAATAAATCGAATAATTTTGCAGCGTTTCCGGGCTTGTCTTTAACATCGCAAATAACGATTCTTAATTGCGATGAGTCGCTTGCTACACCTGTTACGGGTTTATTAAATTCCATTTCTTCTACTCCTATGATTAATGTTCCTAAATCGTCAAGTTTAAACGAGCTCCTTACTCTCATTGGGATTTTGTATGATTTTGCCGTTTCAACTGACCTTGGGTGAAGAACATTTGCCCCAACTCTTGCAAGCTCAAGCATTTCTTCGTATGAAATTTTATCTAATTTTTGTGCTGTTTTGACAATTCTCGGATCTGTCGTATAAACCCCTTCGACATCAGAATAAATATCGCATCTATCTGCCTTTAGCGCTCCTGCTAATGCAACTGCCGTTGTATCGGAGCCGCCTCTGCCAAGAGTTGTTATTTCGTATTTGTGCGGATATTTTTCATTATTATTTTTACAATTGTTGTCGCAATATCCTTGAAAACCTGCAACAACAACAATGTTGTCATCTTCCAGACACTCAATTATTCTTTTGGGGTTAATATTAATAATTCTTGCGCTCATATGACAGCTTTCTGTTTCGATACCTGCCTGCTGACCTGTTAAGCTAAGTGCTTTATGCCCCATTTCATTGATTGCCATTGCAAGCAGCGACATTGAGATTATTTCTCCTGTCGACATAAGCATATCCATTTCGCGTTGTTGTGTGCGGGTGGTTAATTCTTTTGAAAGTTTGATTAAATTGTCGGTTGTATGACCCATAGCAGAAACCACAACAACGATTTTGTTTCCGTTTAATTTTTCTTTAATTACTGCGCGCGCAACGTTTTTAATTTTTTCGCTGTCTGCAACTGACGTTCCGCCGAACTTTTGAACAATTAATCCCATTTTTACCTCTTGTTAATGTTCTTTTTCATATTGCTCTTTAATTTCGTTAACGATTTCATCATCGCCATATTGTGTTTTTATTTTATCACAAATTTCTAATATTGTTTCTTTTCTTTCTTGAAGCTTCTCTTTGTTTTGAAGTTCATTTAAGCATAAAAGTTTAATTAAAAGATAATTTTTGCTGTTTTCTATTTCTTCCCCGGAAGCATTGCTGTCATTTGCTAAATTTTCAATGGTTTCTAAGGATTTCATAGGATTGTTTAATTTAAGCAGACATTCTGCAATTGCAAATTGAGCCTGGGGATAGTTTGAATCTTCTTTATTTATGAGTTCGAATTTTTCTTTAGCGCGATATAAATCGTTTGCTTTTAATAAAATTACTCCGTATCTAAATATATTGCTGCTTGATTTGTCAATTTCTAAGGCGCTTCTCATTGTTCTTATTGCGTTTTTGTCATCTTGTTTTTTATCAATATACAACAAAGCCAGATTAAAATAATTGTCAACGTTATCTTTATCATATTCACATGCTGATTTTAAATATTTAATTGCTTTATCATAATCTTCAAGGATTTCGTAAATTTTTGCAATTTCTCTGTATGTTTTTTTGGCTGATGCATCAAGCGCGAGAGTTGTTTTTAGTTCTGCAAGTGCAAGATTATACTCTTTTTCGTCTTTATAAATTTTTGCCAGATTAAAATGAAGAGAGGCGTTTAAGGGTTCTAATTTAATTGCTTTTTCTATTAATTCTTTTGCCTTTTCGTTATTATTTAATTTCAAAAGCGAATAAATATAGCCGTTATAGATTAAAAATTCTTCTTCTTTTAAACTAAGCGCTTTTTCAAATTTTTCAATTGATTCTTCATATTTTTCAAAAGATTGCAATGCTCCCGCCCATGCGTTATAAAATTTCCAGTCGTTTTTGTATTTTTCTTCATTTTCGCTTAAGGTTGAAAGACAATTTTTTTCATCTTTTAATTCAAGATAACTTTGTGAAATTAAAAGCACATTTTCGTTTTTGTTCGGATTAAACAAAAGGCTTTTTTTGCAAAAATTAATACAATCATTATACTTTTTAAGTTTCATTGAGCACAAGCCGGAAAGATAAAGCGCCTCTGAATTAAAAGGTTCAAATGTCAAGATTCTTGTAAATTTTGATAAAGCGGAGGTATTATGGTTTTTCTCCAGCAAAACAACCCCCCACAAAAGCAAAGGCTGCGAGTTTGTCGGCTCAAGTAAATATGCTTTTTTGAACATATCTTTTGCATTTTTGTATTTTTTTGTTTTCATATAAAAAATGCCGAAATTTAAATATGTGTATGGGTTTGTCTTATCAAGCTTTAAAGATTTTTCAAAAGCGCTTTTAGATAAGTTATCATCCCCCAGTTCGCTATAAACACCTGCAATATAACCCCAGGCGCGTGCATTGTTTTTGTCTGTTTTTAATGCTTTTCTAAAGTTTTTAAGCGCTTCTTTGAAATTTCTGTTTTGAGCATATATAATTCCTAAATTAATATAACTCTGCGGATTTTGCGAATTTAATATTATGCTTTGGTTGAGTTTTTTAATTCCCTCTTCTTTTTCGCCATGGTTTATTAAATACATTCCCCAGTTGATATATGCATAAGTCGGCAATGCGGGTTCTTTTACAATGTCTTTATAGTGGTTAATATCATTGTTAAATTTGTTAACCGAAGTTATTAAATTATTTATATATTTTGATATTTTTGAAAACATTTTTCCCTTTAAAAAATTGTTAATTAATTAAATCAATTAATGCATCTGCAATTTCCCGAATTGCGCCGCAGCCGCCATAGTTTTGTGTTATTTGAAGATTTTTAACCTTAATTGGCAAAATTGGGTTAACATTTTTGGGTGCAATCGGATATTTTACAAGTTCCATTGCGGAAATGTCATTGATATCATCTCCGATATATAAAATTTCACTGCTTTTAAAATTATATTTTTCCATTATTTGTTCTAAAACAATACCTTTTTGCCTTATTCCGCCATGGATATCTTCAATATTAAATTTATCTTTGAAATAATTTAAAATATTACTTTCTTCGCCTGAAATAATGCCGAATTTAAAATTATTTTTAACAAGAATAGAAACGCCCATTATATCTTTGAAGTTAAGTCTTTTTTGGACTTCGTTTTTTTCTGAAATGTAAACAGACCCATCAGTAAAAACACCGTCAAAGTCGCTTATAATCATTTTTATTTCTTTAGATAATTTAAGAGTCAAATTTTCTCTCCTTTTTAGTTTTAATATTTTCTAAGCTTCTTTTTAATTGGAAGTTCGGAATCGTAGACTTTTTTAACTCCGCTGCCAAGGACATCTTTTATTTCGCGAATATCGCGTACAAGCTTTGCCAGCCCTTGTGCTTCAAGGCTTGCTGATTGGTCTGTTCCCCACATTGTTCTGTCGAGTGTAATATGTCTTTCAATGCTGCATGCTCCAAGTGCCGCTGCAACAGTCGAGGGCATGATTCCTCTTTCATGACCTGAAAAACCAATCGGGCAGGAGAATTTTTCTTTTAATTTTTGAATGTAGTTAAGATTTATTTCTTTGTTGGAGGTTGGATATGTTGATGTGCAATGATAAATGATAAGATTATCTTCACCTAATATTTCAACTGCTTTTTCAATTTCTTCTTCGCTTGACATTCCTGTTGAAATCAAAACGGGTTTGTTTGTTGCTTTAACTTTTTTTAGAAGCTCGATATCGGTAAGGCAAGCAGAAGCTATTTTGTGCGCACAGACATCAAATTGTTCAATAAAATCAACACTTTTAACATCCCAGCAAGATGCAAACCACAAAATTCCAAGCTCTTTACAATATTTGTCAATTTCTTTGTAATCTTCAAAAGAAAATTCCAAACCTCTTTTAAGGTCGCCGTTTGTTGTACCGAAAATGCTTTCGCGCTCTTTTTTAAGTTCTTCTTCGCTATAAACAAGCTCAACCGTTCTTTTTTGAAATTTAACAGCATCACATCCGTTATCATGTGCCATTTTAATTAATTTTTTTGCAATATTGATTGAACCGTTGTGATTAATTCCGATTTCAGCAATTATAAAACAGGGATAATCATCGCCGATTGTTTTATTTCCGATTTTTACGCTTTTTTTCATACTTTCTTTCTGTTTTAATCTTTTTCTTCTTTGAAATTTATATCTTTTAAAAAACTTATGTTGTTTTGACTTGCGCCGATTAGGGAATATTCATCGTTGATTTTAATAATGTGAAGCGCTTTGTTCTGCCCCAGCGGCGTTGTTGAAATTATTTCAATTTTGTTGTTTTTAAAGTTATCGTATTTTGATGTATTTAATTTTATTAATTTTTGATAAATATATCCGGTCAGGTAAACAAGGAAAATAACAAGAAATAATCCCAAAAAAAGCGAAAAATAATTCGGCTCGTAAGTTGTATTTTTTAAAACCGTATCAAGATTGTTTTCCAAGCTACCCCCTGAAATTTGACCCGATTATGTTGGAAATATATGGAACATAAGGTTTTTTGCCTAAAAGTGAAAGAATTGCAAGATAAGACAAAAAAACCGTCAAAACAAAACCGCAAAGCGTAAACGAAGCATACATCGGGGTTTGGTTGATGTAAATGTCAAGCGAAACAATTAATTTTCCGATTATTGGAACAACGCTGACAAAATTAAGCGCAATTCCGTAAATCATTGAGATTACGGCTAAAAAAACCGAAACAAAGATTGATTGATAAATATTAAAAGATAA
>CAPYQR010000040.1:11304-11515 GCA_948742005.1 uncultured bacterium | reverse complement strand
GAGTGATTTTGAAAATCAGGCTGAAATAAAACTTGAAATATTGAAGTTGATAATCAATGATATGGATTGTGATAAAAATAAGGCTTCAATTGATAAAATTATAATTAAATTAAGGCTTTTAAAATCAGAGCGTTCCGGTGAAAGATTAAGAGAAGTTCTTGATGATAAAACTTTAACTTCAAGACAAAAACTAATCGCAATTGCTAACGGG
>CAPYQR010000040.1:9367-11294 GCA_948742005.1 uncultured bacterium | reverse complement strand
ATAAAACTTTAAGAGCATACGGTGCAAATGTTAACGGGTTAGAAAAAAATGAGATTAAAAAAATAAATAAATTATATAACGCTGATAAAATCAATGAATTGTCAGACGATGAGATTGTTCTTGCTTGTTCGTTTGCTGATGTTTTTAAAGTTCAAAATCTTGATGAACTTTCAACTTCTTCAAAAAGAGATTTTTTAAGAAAAATCACAGCAAGTAATGATAAATGTTTTGAATCTTTAGATGAAATAAAAAAAGATTTTCCTCTTTTGCCTTTGACTCAGGAAGAATATTGCAAACTTTTAAGCGGAATCATTGAATCTTTAGGGATTAATGTTGAACCGTTGAATGAAGCTCAAAACAAACAGGTTTTTAATTCAATTAATGATTTGGGTAAAATCTTAAAAGAAATATCTGATAAGGAATTTAATAATTTAAAAATTAATCTTGATTCTAAGAGCGAAGTAACTTCAAACAACATAAAAATAGAAAAAACCTTAAAAATTCTTTTTGAATTTTTACCCGAATTAAAAAAACAGGTTAATAAAACCCAACACATAACCCACAATTTTGATTTATTTAAACATTCCTTAAAAGTTATGCAAAAAATTGTCCAAAATCCTGATTTTGAAAACTTGAACGACCATGATAAAAAAACGCTTCTTCTGGCATCTTTATTTCATGATATTGCAAAAGAAGAAAATGCAATCGATAAAAAACATCCGATAAATTCAGCATTTGATACATTTTTCATCACAAAAAGACTAAAACTTGAACGAAGCGAACAAACAAAACTCTATTCTTTGATTAAAAATCATGAATGGCTTGCTTTTGTTAATAATTCTAAAATTTCAAACACCAAAAAGATTAAAAGACAACAGGAATGCGCTTTTGATATGCAATATGATAATCTTTTTAAATTGAGCGAAATTTTTACAAAAGCCGATTTAAAAGCGGTCAAATCAGACAATGCTTTTTATGAAAAATATGAAAATGACTTAATTTCACAAACAAAAACTATCCAAAATTTAATCAATGAGCTCAAAACTTCTCAGCCTTTGCTTCCTGTTACAAAAATCCCTCAAGCAGACAAAATTAATGCTGAAATTAAATGTGTAAATCAAGACGGTTCAACCAATCTTAAAGGAATTTATAAAGATAAAGACGGGCTTATAATAATCAAGTTTAATGAGCTGGATAATGAAATTTTGGAAAAAATCGGATTTGAAAAAGATTCAATGACAAAGGGGATTAAAAGCAAAGATAGAGATGGAAACCCGATTGACACGGGAAATATTAAATTTTTTGTCCATGGTTTGGATTATCCTGTCCAGCTGGCAAAATTTGATGCTTTTTCTCTTCCTGATTCAGATGCACTTTTATCGGTCAGCTACGCGGAGCGTCCTGAATCAAAATTCCGTTTTTTCCGCCCGCAGGGGATAATTCTTGATTGCGAAACAAAATACATCCACGGCGGAGGTGAAACAGATGCCGGTTCAGGCTGTGGCAAGGATATTCAGACTTTTAAAGACAATTATATTTTCAAAGGCCAAAGAGAACAAGACAGATTATTTGTTTCCGATTTAATTAAAAAAACATTGGGATTAAATGACTCGCAATATGTGGATTTTGTTAAAAATAACGAAAACAAAAGCTTTAATGAAATTGAACCTGCGTTTGCAAGGGAAAAATTAATCAAAGCCTTTGCGGGTATAAATTCTTCTAAAAGACTGGGCGAGCGGGAATATAACGAAATGTATATCACAAATCCAAAGCCTCCTATGGCGGTTTTTGCTTATGAAACAAATTTAAATAAAAAAATCGCAAATCCTGTTGAATTTTTGAATAATGATGTTGTAGATTTTGAATCCGGAATTAATTTATCGGTCAAAAAAAGAACCGCTTTTTTGCGCGAATACGCCCTTTTGCA
>CAPYQR010000040.1:4830-9357 GCA_948742005.1 uncultured bacterium | reverse complement strand
AATATTCCTTTTGTTGTGTTCGGGGATTAGTTTTTTGACTTTTTCTCGGGTATTGTAAAAAATAAAATTCTTGTTTAAAATTATTATATTAATTACAAAAGTGAATTTTATTTAAATTTGGAGGAAAATTTATGGCAAAATATATTTGTAATGTTTGCGGTTATGTTTATGATGAAGAAATCGGGGATGATTCTCAAAATATCGAACCCGGAACAAAATTTGATGCGCTTCCTGAATCCTGGGTTTGTCCTTTGTGCTCTGTTGGTAAGGATAATTTTTCTATAGAAGCGTAAAATTTTAATTGTAAATTTTTGTAAAAAAATATATTAAAATTCATCTTTTAAATAAAGTTTTTCAATAAATACGCCGTATTCTTATACAGGAGAAATGGTGTATGAATTTGCAATCAATTAAGGAAGAATTTAAAACTTATTATCTTGACAAACTGCAAAACCAGGGGCAAGATACTTCAAGCTTGGATAGCGAAAAGCAATCCGTGAGCATTTTTGCACACAAAGATGAATTTAAAGACTTTCTTAAAACAAAATATAACGCAGATTCTGATGTTCTATCAAAAGGTTTGTCAGAAATTTTAAAAATGGATGTTGTTGATGGCGAACTTGTTGAGGATGAAAACAAAGAAGGCCCAGGTTCGCAGGATTTTATGAACCAGCTGATAAATGAAGCCTTGAATGACGAACAGGTAAGAGCGGCACTTGATATTGACGGAAGCGAAGAATTAGATTCCGAGGAAATTGGAATTTTTCTAAAAAATATTCAAAATTCAGATAATTCAAAAGAAGCTGAAGAAGAAACAACAAACGAAGATTCCGAAAATTTAACTTTTGATGATATTGCAAAAGGGGTTGAATCAATTTACAATGGCGAATATCAAAATTATGACGTTAATCTTGATGATGAAAGTCTGAAAGGTGATGAGGCAGTTGAATCTTTGCTTGGCGAGCTGTTTTTAAACAAAAAAACTTTTTCTGAACTTGATAGTGATAAAGACGGCATATTAAGCCTTGAAGAGCAGAATAAATTTAAAGAATATATTGAAAACTACGATGGTTTTAATGATGAAATATCTTTATCGGACGTTAAGAGTGCATATTTTGACATTTTAGACGGTAAATTTTCATATGATAACAAACTTGATTTTGATAATACAAAACAAGAAGTTGTTGACCCGATTCAAGATAAAAAAACATATCAAGCCGCAGCTCCAACAAATTCTGTTTCTGCTCCGCGCAGTTCATACGGCGCTTCGCGTGCTTCATCAAGTGCTAATGTTCAGGCAAAAACAGTTGATAATATGAACTTGGTCGAGCTTGAATCTCAAAAAACCCAAAAAACCCAAGAAGTTCAAGAAGCACAGCAAAATATTAATAAAATTCATTCAGGTGAAAATGAAGCGGTTAAAAATGCGCAAAATGATGTCGATAAAGCAAAAGAAGATTATGATAAAGCGCTAAATGCTGAAATTGAAAGCAACCCCGAGCTTAAACAATTGTTCTTGCCTTTAAAAGATACAATTGCACAAATTGATTCAACTCAAAAAGCAATTAATGATGTCCAAATTCAAATTGCCGATATGAATAACGAATTAACTTCTCAAACTTCAACTTTGAGCGCTGATGAATCGAATTTAGCTGCGCTTGAAAGTTCTAAATCTTCGCTTTTAGCAAAAAAAGACAGCGGGGATGAAAAATTACGTGCAAAAATAGATGAAAAATTATCCTCTCTTGAAAATCAAATAAAAGCTGCAAAAGATAAGGTTGAGGCTGATAAAAAAGCAATCGATGAATTAAAAGAAAAGCTTGAAAAGCTTGAAACAGGAGAGGGTGGATTAAAAGAACTTCAAGAAAACCTCGAAAAGCTTGAGCAAACAAAAACACAGCAAGAAGAAAATATTGAAAACATAATTTCTGACACTACAAAACAGGCAAAAGAAGCTTATGACAATGCACAGAAAAATCTTGCTTCAATTAAAGAAGCAGAACTTGAAAAAGCTCAGCAAATTTTGACCACAAAACAAGATGAATTAAATAAAATTAATGAATTAATAAATGAAAAACAAGCCCTCAAAACACAAAGTGAAAACGGGGTAAGTGTTTATGATTTTAATTTCGAAACAAATCTGACAGCACAACAAGCCTCTGATTTAGAAAAATTTAAATCATTATATGAAAATAATCAGGAAAAATATCAAAAAGTGGAAGATGCAACAGGTGTTCCTGCGCAATTGATTGCAGCAATCCATTGGAGAGAATCCACGGGAAACTTTAACACATATCTTCATAACGGCGACCCTCTGGGTAAACCTACGGTTCATGTTCCTGAGGGGATTTATTTTGAAGATTGGTCAGAAGCCGCAATTCATGCTATAAGCAGTCATAACCCCGAAATTGTTCAAGAGGGGGATGTTAATTCTTTGTATGAATTTGCAGAACAATATAACGGAAACGGATATAAAAAACGCGGCATAAATACACCTTATGTTTGGGCAGGAACAACAAATTATCAATCAGGAAAATTTGTAGCAGACCATGTTTTTGATTCTTCTGCTGTTGATAAACAGCTTGGTGTTGCCGTTATGCTTCAAGCAATTTGTGATTAAAAACCTGTAAATAATTATTAAAATTAATTTCTTTTTTAATTTAACAATGTTATAATAAGTTTGAATCAAGGTTGTTTTATTCGTTTGTAATTCAGCCAAAGATTGAAACTAGTTTATAAATCAAACTAGAACGCAAGCAAACAACGCTGCGTTCTTGTTTTTTATAAGAGAAAATAAGATTCGGACACAAGATGAAAGATTTTTTTAACAAAAAAGAAGTAATTGAAACAATAACCCCTGTTATTGAAAATACCGCAATGCGCTACGGCTTAATTCCTTTGGAAATATCGCTTGAACGCGAAAACAGCCGTTGGTTTTTGAGGATTTTTATTTATTCAACAACACACAATGTTTCGCATCTTGATTGCGAAAATATGTCGCGCGGGCTTGGGGATTTGTTAGACGAATTAATTCCTTTTAAATATTTTCTTGAAGTATCTTCTCCGGGGCTGGATAGGAAATTTAAAACAGAAAAAGAATATCTGATTTTTAAAGGGCATGAAATTACAATAAAACTTAAAAAATCTTTATGCGAAACAGTTGAATGTGATATAAAAGAAAAAATAATAAATGCTAAATTGCTTGATTATAACGAAAGTTTCGGTGTGAAAATTTTGTATAATAATAAAAATTTTGAAAATATGGAATTAATAATACCCATAAATCAAATACAATCAACAAAATTAAACGATAAAATTGAAATTAATAAAAATAAAGGAGAAAACAATGATTAAAATCGGAACGGCTTTGTTTGAAGCAGCTGAACAATTAGAACGCGAAAAAGGGATTTCAAAAGAAGTTTTGGTTGTTTCTTTGTGTGATGCTTTGGTTGCAGCTTATAAAAAACATATAAAAGATAAAGATGCAATGAATGTTGAAGCGATTATGGATGACCAGGCCGGTGAAATCGGCGTTTTCAGAACAAAAGTCGTTGTTGAAGATGTTGAAGATGAAAATCTTGAAATTTCATTATCTGATGCTAAAGAAATTGATGAAGATGTAGAGCTTGATGATGAAGTTAAAATTGAAGTTACGCCTGAAAACTTTGGAAGAATTGCAGCACAAAGTGCAAAACAAGTCATAACTCAAAGAATAAGAGAAGCTGAACGCAAGATGGTTTTAGACGAATTTATGTCTAAAAAAGGAACATTGATTACGGGTATTA
The DNA here is from genome assembly GCA_948742005.1 of uncultured bacterium. GTDB lineage: Bacteria > Cyanobacteriota > Vampirovibrionia > Gastranaerophilales > Gastranaerophilaceae > RUG14156. The sequence goes on along the minus strand of CAPYQR010000040.1, from coordinate 5,572 downwards.
TCCAAAGAAGAACAGATAGAGCCGTCATTGTTAATATTGGCAAGACAGATGCAATTATGCCAAGCCGTGAGCAAATCCCGGGGGAATATTACAAGCCCGGAAACCGTATAAGGGTTTTTGTTCTTGATGTTAAAGAAACATCAAAACTTCCACAGGTTATCGTTTCGCAAGCACATGCCGAAATTGTGCGCGAACTTTTTGAACTTGAAGTTCCTGAAATCGAAGACGGTATTGTTGAAATTAAATCAATTGCCCGCGAAGCAGGCTTCAGAACAAAACTTGCCGTTTGGTCTAATGACCCTTCCGTTGATTCTGTCGGAGCTTGCATTGGTCCAAGAGGAACAAGGATTCAGACAATTGTATCTGAACTTAAAAATGAAAAAATTGATATCGTAAGATATAGTGAAGATCCTGTTGAATACATTGTTAATGCACTTTCTCCCGCACGTATAATTTCGGTTGATATTTTAGCTGATGATGAAGAAAGACATGAAGCTTTTGTAATTGTGCCGGATGACCAGCTGTCTTTAGCAATCGGCAGAGAAGGACAAAATGTTCGTCTTGCGCATAGATTAACAGGCTGGAAAATAGATATTAAAAGTGAAACACAAGCAAGAGAAATTGAAAATAATCAACAAAATTTATCTGAAATTCAATATACTGAAGAAGACGAAGAAAATAGCGAATATTCACAAGCTGATTTTGATGAACCGACAGATGAACAAGATGAAATAGCAGAAGA
>CAPYQR010000040.1:3340-4820 GCA_948742005.1 uncultured bacterium | reverse complement strand
AAACTTCGCAAACAGGAATTGACGAAGAAGATAATGAAGTTGAAGAGTCTGTTGAATAAATCAGCTATAATTATATGAAATATCTTACGCTTGATGATATAAAAATTGAAAAACCAAACTTCGAGTTAACTAAAAATCCAAAAGGTCAGGTTATTGTTTCGTGGATGATTGAGTGGATTAAACATTCAATTGAGCATGGAATTGCTGATTTTGGAGATTTTATTCCCTCGAAAAATGACCTGGCGCTTTTTTTGAATGTTTCACCTGCAACCATTCAAAATTCAATCAGACAGGTTAAAAATCTCGGGTATTTTTCTTCTAAACAATCATTGGGAACTTGTATTAATGATTTTTATTCAAATGAAATTAAACTTCAAGACGACCTTTATTACGGAAATATTGCACAATGTAAGATTAAAAAAATTGTAATTGACGGCAAAATAAAGCTAAATGAACCAATTGCAAGCGTTCGGGAATTATCAAAACTTTGTGATATTTCACAAAATACAATAAGATTCGCCCTTGAAAATTTGGCGCAAAAAGGCTATTTGGAAAAAATTCATATCAAAGGAAACAAATACAATTGGATTTATAAAAAAGAATTCAAACTTTCAAAAGAAGAAATTTCCAAAGGAATTGAGGATGAAAATTTTACACTGACACATCAGCTTGTTGATAAAATTAAAAATTATATTGAAAAAACATACAAACAAGGCGATAAAATTCTTCCCAATTCTGCTTTTTGCGCTATGTTCGGCGTAAGCGTAAAAACAATTAATGACGCGATGAAAATTTTAAATAATAAAAAAATAATCCTATCCAGGCGAGGCAGATATGGAACAATTTATCTTGGCAAAAGTGAAAACAAGAAAAATGAATTTATAAGCACAGGGCGCAAAAAGCCACAAAATTCACAAAATTATTGTTATTCCTGGCAAAAAACTTTAACACATTTAAAAAAACATATTGTTCAAAATTATGAAACAGGTGATAAAATCGCTTCGATTCGCGAACTTGCATCTATTTTAAATGTCAGCCCGAATACTATCCGCCGCGCATTGTATGATTTATTTGAAAGCAAACATCTGGTTTCGCAAAGAGGTAAAACAGGAGGGATTTTTATAATCGAAATGCCTGAAATAGAGCAAGATGCGTATAGATGGCTTGCATTGAATCCCAAAGCGGTTAAATTAAGTGAAAATATTGACCATTAATTAAAACTGTAAATTTTTAAATTCATTATAAGCATTTAGCATTTGATTTCTCAATTGGATTGCCATTTGCATTGCAAGGGATGATTTTTGGGATGAAATCATAACTTCATGAACACTTATATCTCCGCCCGAGGCAAATGTTTCAAAATCTTCTTCGGCTTGTTTATTAACGGTATTTAATGCATTTAATCCTCCTGAGAATCCTTTTTGGATATCTTGCGCCATTTTTGCGCTTGGAGAAAGATTTTTGCTTGAATCTGATTCAA
>CAPYQR010000040.1:0-3330 GCA_948742005.1 uncultured bacterium | reverse complement strand
ACAATATTGCGCTCCTGCTTGAAGCGGAGTGAATGAGTTAAATATTTCATCAAAACTTTGAGAATTTTGAATGCTTTGTTTTTCGAGGTTTTTTGAACTTTTATTTATGGAATCATTAAAGACTTTATTAAAATCTTGAATTGAATTATCGAAATTATTATTAAAATTGGTATTAATTGAAAAATTTGAACTCATTTTTTAACCTTTTTACTGACATCATTAAATATTAATTGCACTTTGAATCATTGTTTTTGTTGTTTGTGCTATTGTAACGTTTGCTTCATAGGCTCGTGATGCACTTACCATGTTAACCATTTCTTCAACAACATTTACATTGGGAAGTTCCACAAACCCCTCGTTATCTGCATCAGGATGTGTCGGGTCATAAACTATTCTTGTCGGATTGATTGAATCCGTTATTGAATCGACTGCGACTCCGTTCGGGATGGAATTTGCGCCTAAAGTAACTCCGCCTTTTAAATAAGGTTCGTTTGGCGGTTCAAATTCAACGCTTGCATTTCCTTGAGGAAATTGGAAACCTTTTTTGATTGCCATCTCTTTAAAATTAACTTCTTTTTTGCGATAAACTTCTTTTTCGCCGTTTGCATTCCTTGTTGTGTTGACGTTTGCAATGTTTGAAGAAATTGTATCCATTTTTATTCTTTGTGCACTCATGCCTGAGCCTGCAATATCAAAAATATTAAAACTCATCAGATTCCCCTTTTTTATTTTTGTTTTTGTTTAGTACCTTCTATTGGCTTTGTCCCTGGATTACTGCAGATAAACCGCTGTAAGATTTAGAAAGCAGATTTGCAACAACTTGATATTTCATTCCTGTTTTTGCTTCATCCATCATTTCTGCTTCTATGTTGACATTGTTTCCGTCTTCGTCATAAGGCTGTGTTAAGTCATTTTCGATATTTATTTGATATCCCTCGCTTCTTTGACTGTTCATAAAAGCAAGCTGTTCAAGTGTCTGACCTTTTAATAAAACATCGGCGTTTTTTCCGTAGTTTTGTGTATTTTGAAGTTTGATTTCTTCTTTTTCATTTTCTCGCTTTATTATATTCTGCAAATTAGCCTCAAAAGAAACTTCTTTTCTTTGATAACCCGGTGTAAGAGCGTTTGCTGTATTTGCAGAAATTGCTTTTGAACGTTCATATAATCCGTCAAGCGCCATTGAAGCGATGTCTTTTGTTCTGTTATTAATTAAATCCATTTTTATAAACCTTTTAAACTTTATTGTTATTTTGCCTGTGCCAGAGGTACGATTAGCGTAAAAATTGTTTCGTTTTTGTCGCTTTTTGTTAATTCAAGTTTGCCAAATTGCGAGCCTATAAATTTTCTGCAGGCACTTAAGCCGATTCCCCAGCCGTCTTTTTTTGTTGTATAACCTGTTTCAAAAATCTTTGCTTGATTTTCTTGTTTAATCATTTCGCCATGGTTGATGAATTGAATTTCAATGTTTTCTCCTTTTAATTTTAATTTAATTGCAATTTCGTCATTTTTTGTACAATCATGGGCGTTTTTTATTATATTGTTTACAACAAGCAGAAATTTTTCTTCGTCAATAAAAGCGTTTGCACAAACTTCGGGCATTTCATCAATCAAAACAAGTTTGTTTTTCTTTTCTTTTAAAATATAAGCATACATTTTGATTGATTCTTGAATAACATCTTTGATATTTTTTTCTTGAAGATTGATAATGTCAAAATTTTTGAATTGTGCAATCTGCGATTTTATTAATTCGATAGATTTTCTTAAAGGTTTTGTAATTTCAAAATCCTGTGTTTTCTTTTCAAAAATTCTTGCGTAAATATCTAAAATGCTTAATTGATTTTTGATTTCATGGGCAACGGTTTGAATGTTTTGATACATTTCGTTTCTGATTGTTGTGTTTGTTTCGTTAACAGAGCGGTAATTTTCTTGAATTTTGGAATTGTATTCGTTTTCCTTTATTGTTTCTTCAAAAAAGCCAAGAATATTATAGATTGTTTTATTCATAACTTCGTTATCCCTGCGCTCGGGGCGATGTTTATAGAAATTTTCATCATAATCAATAAGGAATATTGATTTTAATGTTTCATAAACATCACCGACTAATTTTGAATTAAGCTTTAAATAAATTTCATATTTATCTTCTTCAACTTCTTTAAATAAAAACGCGCAATTATATCTTGGCGAGTTTAAAATAACAAAGCCTGTTTCTTCAACACCGAATTTTTGAAATTCAAAATCGCTGAATTCTTTTAAAATTACATCATGCTGATATTCTAACCTTTTTAATAATCCCTCAATATCATCAGCATCTTTTAATCTGACAAAAACAACGGCATTTGAGCTTGTTGAAGCAACGGGTTCTAAAACACTTCTTATTAAAGATTTAATAACAGTTTTAGAATAAAGTTTGTTTGCGGTTAAATCTTTGTTTTCAAAATATACATTAAAATTATTTCTAATTTTGTTCATTTACTTACCATCATCGTAAAAAATAAAATTCGTTTAATCTTTAAGGGGTAGTCCCCCCTTTAAAGATTAAACAGCAATTTTCTTTGCTTTTGGCTTAAAGCCTTTATTAATTGCATAAAGCACGGCTTGAGTTTTTTCTTTAACTTGAAGTTTTTGGAAGATATTGTTAACATGGGTTTTTACTGTAGTTTCTGAGATAAATAATTCACGCGCAACATCTTTATAAGTTGCACCCTCTAAAAGCAAGGACAAAACTTCCTCTTCTCTGTTTGTTAAATAATGAAGTAAATTTTCTTCTCCGTCTTCTTCGGCATTTGCGCTTCCATTCTTTTCAAAATCTTGGAAATATTCAAAGAATTTTGAACATAAAATATTTGGAAGATAAATTTTCCCCATTGAAACTTCGTCAAGCGCTTTGATTAATTGAGCAGAAACCATTGTTTTTAAAACATAACCGCAGGCGCCGACTTTCATAGCACGATAAATCAAATCAGCATCATCATAAGCTGTTAAGACAATAATTCTTGTTTTTAAATTTAATTTTTGAATTTCGGCAATTGCATTAATTCCGTCCATTTCCGGCATGTTGACATCCATCAAGACAATATCCGGCTGATATTTTTTAATTAATGAAATTGCGACAGATGCATTTCCTGCATTTGCGATAACTTCGTAATCATTTTCAAGATTAACAAGCTCGCGAACGCCTGATGCATGTTCATATTTGTCATCAACAACAATAACTTTCTGCTTTCTTTTAAAATCAATTGTTTTTCTCATTACCCCTCCGAAAAATATATGGTTATTTAATAATTACTACGTTTTGTGTATCTCATATTAAAAATATACTTCTTTAAGGCT
>CAPYQR010000039.1 GCA_948742005.1 uncultured bacterium | reverse complement strand
CAAATAATGTAAACCCTCCTGTGCTCTACAGAAAGTTTGATTGGAGTGTTTTGGACGGGTATTTGTCAAAAGTTTAGTATATTTGGGAGAATAAATGGCTAATAAATCTGTAATTGAAAGATACAACAAAGATAAAAAATTTGTTTTAATTTCAAGTCTTGTTATTGTTCTTTTTCATATTATCCGCTTTTTTTACAGGTGTAAATGTGTTAATTATCCAAAAGAAAAATGTGTTTTTGCCCTTTGGCATGCTCATCAATGCGGGGTTTTTTCCTGTAATCTAGAGCGCAAAACAGCAATCATGGTTTCAAATTCGAAAGACGGTGAAATAATCTCGCGCGCAGCAAATGCAATGGGGGTTGAAACTGTACGCGGTTCACACAATCGGGGAGGCGCTAAGGCAACTTATGAATTAAAAAAATCAAAGACGAAAATTGCAATGGTGCTTTGACAATTGATGGACCAAAAGGTCCAAAAAGAATTGTTAAAAAAGGAATAATCGAAATTGCAAAAATGGCAAATGTTCCAATTGTTCCTGCGGTTTGGTGGAGCAAGGATATAACTTTTTTAAAATTCAAATCATGGGATGAATTTCGATTTCCTTTAATAGGAACAAGGCTTGTTATGCTTTTTGGCGAACCGATTTACCTTAGTGAAAATCCCGATGAAGAAGAAATTGAACAAGTAAGATGTAAAGTCGAAAAAAGTTTAAATGAACTTTATTGTGATGTTAAGAAAAATTTTGATAAATATTTAAAAAATAAACCCTGCTGAAATTTATTTAGCAGGGTTTATTTGATATTTATAAACAGTTTGATTACATAGCACCTTTAATTAATTCAACAAAGCTGTCTGCTTTTAAAGAAGCTCCGCCGATTAAGCCGCCATCGATTTCGCTTTGTGCCATTTGTTCAACAATTGTTGAGGGTTTAACTGAGCCGCCATAAAGGATTCTGATTTTGTCGGCTGTGGTTTGAGAATAAAGTTTTGCAACAACTTTTCTGATTTCTCCAATTGTTCTGTTTGCTTCTTGAGAATCGCAAGATTTTCCTGTTCCGATTGCCCAGATTGGTTCGTAAGCTATAACTGATTTTTCAACATCACTTGCTGAAATTCCGTCAAGTGCTTTTGTTATTTGATTGGCCAAATGAGCATCCGTAACGCCTGCTTCTCTTTGTTCCAATGTTTCGCCGCAGCAAATAATTGGAATCAATCCTTTTTCAAGAATTGCTTTTGCTTTTTGGTTGATAAATTCATCAGATTCATTAAACATTTGACGGCGTTCAGAGTGCCCGATTATAATATATTTAACGTTAAAATCCGCCAGCATTTCAAGAGAAATTTCACCGGTATATGCGCCCGATGGGTTCGGATTAACGTTTTGCGCTGCAAGGGCGATTTTTGATTCGTTTCTGATTAAATCATGTGCTTGCCATAGTGATGTAAATGTCGGTGCAATAACAACTTCAGGCATTTTATCCGCATCAAGCTGTGAAATACCGTACATGATTCCGTCAACAAGTTCTTTTGTTGCGGCTTTATTGTTGTTCATCTTCCAATTTCCTGCAATAATAGGTTTTCTTGCCATTATTTTACTCCTTTTCTGAAAATTCCTGAAATAATTACAAGAATATTTTATCACAGAAAAATTAAATAATTGATTTTGTTAAACGCTCCGAACGATTTTGAGATAAAATATTTCTTAATTTCATAATTGCCTGTGCATGAAGCTGGCAGACGCGGGATTCTGAAACATTAATTGCTTCGCCGATTTCTTTTAAGGTCATATTTTCATGATAATAGAAAACAAGCAAAGTCCTCTCGCGTTCGGGAAGCTTTTTAAGTGCGTTTTCAAGTTCACGCTTGGCATCTGTCCTCTCAATTTCATCATCAGGCTGTGATGTGTTTTCATCCTCAATTGTATCGATAATTTCTACGCTGTCTTCACCTGATCCTTTTTTGTCGTAAATTGAATTAACCGATAAATCGCTTGACATAATTTCAAGGATTTTTTCTTCTTCCATTCCCAGAACATCTGCAACTTCTTTTGTTGAGGGCGCTCTACCCATTTGCTGTTTTAAGCGTTCGGTTGCGATTTTGATTTCTTTGATTTTTTTTCTTAAACTTCTTGGAAGCCAATCATCGGAGCGGATTTTATCGATAATTGAACCTCTTATTCTCATTAGCGCGTAAGATTCAAATTTAGCACCTTTAGACGGATGATACTTTTCAATTGCATCAATTAAACCCTCAATTCCAAAAGAAACAATATCTTCAAAAGAAAAAGTATTGGGAAGATTAACTTTTATTCTTCCAACAACATAACGCGCAAGATAAATATATTGAACAATTAATTTATCTCTGCATTTTTTGTTTGTTTTATCTTCTAAATAAGTTTCCCAAAGTTTTTCCAAGTCTTCTTGTGAAAGTTTATTTATTTTTTTATATGAATCAATGTCTGTTGTCTGACTCATTGTAATTTTATTAAGTTCCTCGATAATTCCCTGTGTCTATAATTATATTTTCTAAAAAGCAAGGTGTAATGTCATCATCTAAATTAATGATGATGACATTAGGTGCAATTTTTATGTTGTTTCTAAGTTTTTGTTTATCATTTTTTTAGATTTTTCAACATTTTTCATTTTTTTATTTAATTCGTTAATTTCATTTTTTAGATTTTTACAATGTTGTATTGCTTTTTCTTTTTCGGCTGTTGCTGTATTATATTTTGCTGTTAAAACAGCAAGTTCTTGTCTTAATTCAACTTGTGCATCATCAAGGTTAACGAGTGCTGAATTAAATTTTTCTTGTTTGATTGATTGATAATTATTAACAGGTGTTGTTTGTGTTGTTGCTTTTGCGTTTGGTGTTGTGCTGGTTGTATTTTGCATTTTTAGCTGCGGGGTTGTTGTTTTTGGAGTCGGAGGGGTGCTTGTTGCGTATTTTACTTCAATTGCCCTGTCTTGTGAATCAAAAACCGTTTCAAGAGCAAAAACATTTGTCGAAATTAGCGAAAGCGCAAACACATAAACTAATATTTTTTTCATAAAAACTCCATTCTGATAGCTTTCTTAATATTATTTTACATTATGCTGAAATTATAATGCAATAAAAAAGAGAATAATTACTCTTTTTATTTGATTTAATTTTTTAATGATATAATTTTTCTATGGATAAATCATATTTAATAGCTCTACTATTTTCAACTCTTGCAGGTCTTTCAACGGTCATTGGCGGATTTGTCACTTTTTTTATTAAAGAAAATTCGCTCAAATTTCTTTCTTTTGGATTGGGATTATCTGCAGGTGTTATGCTTTTTGTTTCTTTGGTTGATTTATATCCTGATGCCTGTGAAATGATTAAAAATCAAATGGGAAATGAATTTCTCTGGCTTGCGGTTTTGTTTTTAACAATCGGAATGCTTTCGGCGATTTTGATTGATTATTTTATTCCCGATCATATTCAAGCTTCAATGTTTACAAAGCAATTGGGAGCAAACGAAAAACATATTGACAGCACAGATTGTGTCTGTAATGAAAATGCTTGTATTTCAATCGGGAAAATAAAAAAAGCAGGGCTTTTGACAGCGATTGTTGTTGCGGCACATAATTTCCCCGAGGGGCTTGCAACATTTTTTGTTACAACGCAAGATACCGCAATCGGATTAGGGATTGTTGCGGCGATTGCAATTCATAATATCCCTGAGGGTATGGCGATTTCTATTCCTGTTTATCAAGCAACTCATTCAAAAAGAAAAGCATTTCTATATTCTTTTTTATCAGGAATGGCAGAACCTGTTGGCGGAGTTTTAGGATTTTTGATTATAAGAACTTTGTTTCCTGATTTATGCATAGGGATTTTATTTGCTCTTGTTGCAGGAATTATGACCTATATTTCGCTTGACACATTATTACCCCTGTCAAGAGATTACGACACAGGACACTATTCAATCAGCGGCGTTGTTGTGGGAATTATGCTTATGGGTTGTGCGCTTATGATTCTTTCAAATTAACCCAGCATTTTTAATGATTTAGAAAAATTATTTCCGCGGGATTTTAGTTTAATTAAAGAATCAATTTCAAAAGCTTTTTTGAGAAAATAATTTGGTCTTAGATAATAGCTTTTGTTTAACTTTGCGCAATGTGCCAAAATTTCTTCGCGGCTTAGGGCGAAGCTTCGCGGGTTTAAAAGCGCGTAAGGATTTTCGGGGTTTGGTTCTGCTAATCTGTTTTTGATGAGATAATCAAAATATTTTGTTTGCGAATATGCAATTGTGGGTTTAAAAATTGCACTGTGGGTATTTAATTCTTTTGCAAAATTATATGTTTCATTGATTGTTTCTTTTGTTTCCCAGGGGAAGCCAATGTTGAATTCTGTTTGAATTTGAATTTTTGCATCAGATAAAAGCGCGACGGTTTCTTTTATTTCTTCAAGATTGTTTTTCTCGTTCATTCTTTCTAATATAGCTTCGCTTGCGGATAAAACATTTAAAATAATAAAATTGCATCCTGCTTTTTTCATTATTTCAATTGTTTCAAAATCAAGAGAATCGGCTTTTGTTCTTGTTGAAAAATTAATTCTTAAATTATTTTCAAGAATTTGTTTTGATAATGTATCAACCCAATTGTTGTCAAAATTAAAAAAATCTGCTTCAAAAAAGAAATTTTTAATTTCATATTTTCTAACACAATCCTTTATTTCGTCAATTATAAGGCTTGTGTTTTTGAGACGGATTAATTTTTCTTTTTCAAATTTATTTCCGCGGTAAAAATCAAATTGATTATCGCCCGAAGAAACAACAATCGAGCTTTGTATTTGTTTTGTGAGTGGATTTATGTATAAATTATTGTTAACTAATTCCCTGTCTAAAACAGGTAGATTATCAAGCGAGGTTTCTTTGATTCTGTCTTTTGTTGAGGAGATTTTGTTATTGATTTGATATGTAATTCCCTCAATTTCTTTTAAATCATTATATTGTATAATTTCATCAAATGCCCCCTCGATATCTCCTCTTAGTGCGATATCAATTTGGGGATATTTTTGCATTATTGTGTATGAATTGTAATTGAAAATTTCACCTTTTGCAATTATTACAATATCTTCAAATAAATCTTCGTTTTGAGATAAAATCGACAAATCTTCTTCGAAATTTTCTCTTGTAACATTAATAAGCAGAAAATCAGGCTTAAACATTCTTAAATCTCTTAAAAAATCATAAAGAGACAGATTATCTTTAGAATAATCGCAAAATTTTGTTATATATCCTCTTTTTTTAGCAACGGTTGATAACATCATCATATCAACAGGCAAATTATTTTCATGTTGATTTAATTTGTTTGAATTCGGAGGATATATGAAAAAAATTTTTTGTCTTTTTATTTTTTTTGTTTCCATTTTCTTTTTTCTATTATTTTGAAGTTTTAATTCTGTGTTATCAAATTGTTAACAAAGTTCTGCGGCAAAAATCTTGATAATTTGGCAATTTTAGCATCAAAACCAATATTATAAACTGCTTTTGGATTTTTTGTTTCAATAATGCGGGCGATTTTTTTCCCTGCATAAATCGGGCTTTTAGCGTAAAGTGCGTTTTTTTGTGCATTTTTAATCAAAAAATCCATTTCTTTTTCGTATTTATTTTGATTTGAGTCAGGTTTATTTTCACTATTTTTATTTTTTTCAATTGATACTTCCCAAAATTTGGTTGCAAATGCCCCCGGACGGATTGAAACAACTTTTGTATTGTTTTCAATTGAATAATTATTTAATAAAATATCACATGCAGATTTGGAAATTGAATAAGGGCTTAAAAACGGGAAAATTCCATATTGAGCCATTGATGAAACATTGATAAATTTCCCCTTTTCATCTAATTGAGGACAAATATATTTAATTATCCTTAAAAGCCCGAAAAGATTAACATCTAATTGTTTTTTAAGCTCTTTTTCATCAAGATTTTCAACCGCGCCTGCAATTGCAATTCCTGTAAAATTTATTATTGTATCAAATTTTAAATCTTTAATTTTTTCTCTTAGTTTTATAAAATCATTTTCTTTTTCAACATCCAAATAAAACTCATGGATTTTTTCATTAATTAATCCTGCACGGCGAGTTGTGGCAAAAATGTTATATTCTGCGCTGTTTAACTCCTTTAGTGTACTTAATGCTAATTCAGAATTTATTCCAATTAGAAGAATGTTTTTTTGCATAAAACTATTTTATAATAATTAATTGATATTTTCCAGGTTTATTTTTTTCTTTTTGATTATATTGTAAGATTTAAAATCCATATTTGCCCCTTTTTTAATAAGTTCTTGCGCAATTTCAAGCATATTGTTTTTGAGCGCCATGGATAAATTTGTGTTATTTGTAACTAAATCCTGATAATTAATTTTTGCGTTATTATCAATTAAAAATTTTGCCATTTCTTTGTTTTTGTTTCTAATTGCTTCATAAAGCTCGCTATAATAACCGCGGTCCAGTTTTGCACCGTTTTCATAAAGTAATTTAACCGTTTCGAAATGATTGTTCCTTGCTGCACGATAAATTGCATAATCGCCAAAATAACTTTGATTTAAATCCATGCCTGAACTTATCAAAAGTTTAATATTTTCAATATTGTTTTTGTTAACCTGTTCAATCAAACATTGCGCACAAGGAACGAGTTTTTTTGAGCGGAGTTTTTCTTTTAATTCAAAATCGATTTTGTTTTGAGGGTTTGATTTTTGAATAATTAGCGACCGCGAGGCAAAATCGCCCAAATTTTCTATATCAATTGCATACACACAAGAAAACGCGAAAAACAAGAATATTATTAAAAAAATATTAATTTTTTTCATTTTTTAATCCAATTTAATCTTTTCAAATTCCTTAATAATTTTTGCTTTTTCAAAAGAATTGAATTTCGGAATTGTTCCCAAAATTTTAACATCGCTGAAACATTTTAATTCTTTAATGAAATTTTTTTCACTCAAAGTCGGATTTTCATTCATTAAATTAATTATTATTCCTTTGATTTTAATTTCACAATCTTGCGCACATTTTACAGTCATCAAAAGATGATTTAATCTCCCCAGGCTTGGGGGAGTTACTATTATTATTTCTTGATTTAAAAGTTTTATAATATCTGAAAATAATTTTCCTTTACAAGCAGGGCAAAACAACCCTCCTGCTCCCTCGATTATCATTAAATCAATATCACGGGAAAAATCGTCAAAATCTTTTTTGATTTTGTTTAAGTCAATATCAATATCATTAATTAAACATGCCAGATGAGGAGAGATTTCACCTTTAAAAAGATGAGAATATTTTGTTTTAATTGAATTTGAATCGTTTGAATATTTTTTGAATTCATAAATATCAGGAGCAATTAAAACATCGTCTTGTTTATAAGCTCCGCTTTGGAAAGGCTTGTAATATCCGACTTTTAAGCCTTTGTTTTTGTTTGCCAGACAAAGTCCGATTGAAACAAAGGTTTTCCCGATATTTGTATCAACTCCTGTTATAAAAACGCTTTTCAAAATTTTTTCACATCCTTAATTTTGTTTATATTATAATTATACAATTAAATTAATTATTTTAGCAAAAAGGTAAATTATGAAAACAAAAGAAGAGCTTTTAAAATTATATAATTTGGATTTAGATGAACTTTTAAAAATAGCATCTCAATTTACATTCCCAGAGTTTGAATTTTGCTCGTTAATATCCGCACGCACGGGTAAATGTTCGCAGGATTGTAAATATTGCGCTCAATCAACAAGATATAACACAAATATCAAAACGCATCCTTTGGTTTCAATTGAAGAAGTTAAAAAAGCGGCAATTGAATCAAAAAACAACGGCGCGATAAATTTTGCAATCGTAACATCGGGAAAAACACCCGATGAAGCAAAGGATTTTGATGAATTATTACAAATGATTAAAGAAATTAACGCGCTGGGGTTGAAGTCTTGCGCCAGTATTGGAATTTTAAATCAAAATCAGGCACAAAAATTAAAACAAGCGGGTTTGGTGCGTTTTCATCATAATATCAATACTTGCAGAAGTTATCATAACAAAATTTGCTCAACCCACAGCTATGAAGACAGAATCAACACCTGTAAATTTGTAAAGCAGGCAGGTATGGAACTTTGCTCGGGGGTAATTATCGGGATGGGTGAAACAATTGAACAAAGAATCGAAATGGCGCTTGAACTGGCACAAATTGAACCTAATAGCATCCCTGTTAATATTTTAACGCCTATTAAAGGAACTCCTTTTGAAAATTATGGCGATAAAATCGATGAGGAAAATATTTTGCGAACGATTGCGATTTTTAAAATTGCTAATCCGAAAGCTTCAATTCGCCTTGCAGGAGGCAAAAAAGCAAGGTTGAGCGGGGAAAATATTGAAATTTTGATGAAAAATTGTGTTGATAGCGCAATTGTCGGGAATTATTTAACAACAACGGGATTTTCTGCTTCAGATGATGAAAAAAAAGTAATTAAAGCAGGAAAAACCCTTAAAACGCTTAAAGCTTTTCAGGCTTTTTAAAATTTGATAAAATAAGTCCGAAAATAACAAGAATAATTCCCGAAATTGAAAAAACATCAAGTTTTTCACCCAATATCAAAACGCTTGAAACAGCACAAATTACGGGAACAAGATAAATATAAATGCTTGTTTTTACCGCTCCTAATTTTTTAAGTGAATAATTCCACCAGATAAAACAAAAAGCGCTTGCACCCAAACTTAAATATAAAAGATTTAAAAAATTAACAGGGTTTAAAAATGTTTCAAAATTTAAATTATTCCCTTGGATTTTTTCAAAATAAATCAAAAACGGAATCATTAAAATTATTCCGTGAAAAAAAATCCTTTTTGTAACTTGAATTGTAGAATATCCGTAGTTTGAAATTTTTTTAATCAAAATTGAATAAATTGCCCAGATGAAAGATGCGCAAATTGCCAGAAAATCGCCCAGAGGGTTTATTTCTATTTTTGTGTTTTTAAAACTTATTAAATAAATTCCAATTATTGCAGTTAAAAATCCTAAAAAGAAGTTAAGATAAAGTTTCTCGCGATTCTTTTTTCTGAAAACAAAATAACTCAAAATCCCGACTGCAAAAGGAGCACATGACATAATGACTCCGACATTTGCAGCATAAGTAAAACAAAGCGCTATGTTTTCAAAAAGATAATAAAGTGTTATTCCAAAAAAGCCTGCAAAAATAAACAACAATTCTTTTTTAAAACCATTAATTTTAATTCCTCCGGGACAAATCAAAAATAAGACGAAAAATCCGATTAAAAACCTCAAAAAAAGAATTTCTACAGGATAAAAATCTTTTAGCAAAATTTTTGTTGAAACAAACGTCATTCCCCAGATAAAAATCGTTATAATTGCGCTTATGTGTGCGGGTATATTTTTTGATGGCTTATTGTTCATTTTTTATTTTCCTCTTTTTTGGGTTTTTATTTGCAATTTCAAAAGGCGAAAAACCGAAATATTTTTTAAATGAATTGCTAAAATGGCTCTGGTCGCAAAAACCCAGAAAATATGCAGTATCGGCTATTGAATAATTCAGTTTTAAAAGATTTTTCGCCTTATTTAATCTTATTGATTCTTGAAATTTATAAGGCGTTATATTTTTCCTTTGAATAAATTTTCGATTCAAGGTTGATTTGCTTATTTTAAATATTTTTGAAAGTTCTTCTAAATTTATCCGATTTTTGCAGTTTTTTCCAAATATAAACAAATTTCGTCGATTTTATCTTTTTTTGGAGCATTTTTTGTTTTGATAATATTTTTTTCAAACAAAATTGATAAAATTTTTAAAAGTTCTTTTTTTGATTTTTTGTTATTTGAAATGTTTTGATAAATCGCTTGAAAAATTGAAGAAAAATCGATATTTGAAAAATTAATGTCTGAAAATTTAATAACATTTTCGCAAAAATCCACAGTTTCTTTTTTATCTGAAATTTCATAAATCGGCAATTCCATTGTTGTTTTGGGGATATTGAGTGCGATATAATTAAAATTTTCAAAGCTTAATTTATTACATCCATGGCAGGTTTCGGGGTTAAAAAGTAAAATATCATTTTGATTGATTGAATAATTTTTATTGTTGCAAAAAAGTTTTCTGTCGCCTTTTTTAATTAAGCCGATTGTATAATAATTATGAAAATGAACAGGAAAACTTGTATTGAAGCTTTCGTAATTATAAATTTCAAAATTTAAATCTTTATTATAAAAAATTTTTTTATCGTTTTTCAATTATAATCCTTTCGATGATTTAATTATAATTATAAAAGCGATAAAATCTTGCAAAAAAGATTCAATTTTAATATTTTATAAAACAACCGCAAAACTGTTTTGTGTTTTGCGGTTGGTTATTTTGAAATTTATTTGAAATTATTTCATTTCGTCTTTAAATTGTTTGATTATTTGATTTTTTGATTTACCTTCTTGTAAAAGTTCTTTTGCTTCATCCATGGTGATTGAAACACCCTCTTTATAACCTTGCATTACTGTGCTCCAAGCATCATCCTGTAATTTTGCTTTGTCGCTTTCAGGGCCTTTGAGGTCATCTTGTAATTCAACGCATTTATCAACAATTGCTTCGGCACTTAAGTTTCCGTTTTGGACATAGAAACCGTGAGCTTGTTCCATATCAACAATTACACCTTTTTTGTTTGCAATTGAGCGGATTTCGCTTTGCAGGCTGCCCCAGTTAACTGCTTGAGAGTTTGCTTGCGCTTCGTTTCCTGCTTGAATAACTTGCGCGTTGGTGTTGTCTTGAATTCTGTTTAATGCTTGATTGTAGCTTTCTTTATTGTCGCCTGCGATTTTTTCAACATTTAAAACCATTGCGGAATCTTTTATAAATTGGTCAAATGAAGCATTTTTAGCCGAGAATTTATCAACATTATTATCAACAATACTTTCAATATCGTTTTGGCTGAATCCTATTTCAAGTTTTTTGCCGTAACTTGCGCCATAAACTTTGTTCATATATGTTGTTGTTTCATCTTTTCTTGTTGCGGTTACATCTTTATTATTCATTTTGAAAGTCAGCTTGTCGTTGAATAATGCGGAATTGTTAATGTCAATCTTGCCTGTAGCATTATTAACTTCGTCTTCTTTTACTTTTGTTAAATCAATTTCAGATATTCCCATTGATTTTGCGGATTGGATTGTGTAGTTAAGATTTGTAGTGGTTGAAGTATCTGTTACTGTTGCATTATCTTCAAACTCTACACCCAAAAGCTTTAATTGAGCCAACTCTTCACCTGTCAACTTGCCATCGTTATCAATATCCAGGCTTTGCAAGTCTTCAAGCCAGCTTTTTGAATCTGCTCCGACAAAATCATTAGCGCCGCTGAATTTACCGTCTTTGTTTCTGTCAAGCGCAAAGATAAATTCTCTGTTTCCTTGTCTGAATGAAAGCGGGTCGGTTCTTTTGACCGTATCATTATTTGCTGTATTGTTGTTTGTCGGTTTGCCGAGCAATTCTTCTTCGGTCTTGCCTGTTCTGTTTGTTTGACCATTCATTGCTACTTTATAGCCCTGTGGAGTTTCGCCCCAGGTTGAATCTGTTTTTTGTGCAAATT
>CAPYQR010000038.1:8221-12100 GCA_948742005.1 uncultured bacterium | reverse complement strand
CACTGTAATAATCCAAATCCCAGGGGAAAATTACTCTTGATGTCGCAATAAAAGAAAAGCCCTTTTTTAAAATAATATCCAAATATTCACATTCATTAACCATTGAACACGGATGTGAAATCCTTGCAGGGCAACCGAATAAACAAGCTTCGTTTGCCATTAATTCAAACTTAATTTTTGGAAATTTTTGTTTTAAAGATTTTAAAAGCTCAAAATTTTTATTTTCATCAAGCGTTAAATTAACAGCCTTAATTTTAGGATATTTTTCAAGAAGATTTTCATACTGTTTTAAAGTATGAAATTCAAACGAAGTCGAAGCACCAAGAGAAAATTCGGGATACTTTAAACTTATAAAATCAAAAAGCTTATTTGTAGCAGCTTTTATTTTTAAAACATTATTTTGACCTAAAAAATCTAATAATTCGCACAATTGCTTTGAATTTTTATCAAATTCCGCATTTGAAATGTTTTTTGGGGAATTCAAAGTGTAAATAAATTCAAAACCTTTGTTTTGCGCATATTTAACATATTTTAAAAAATCGTTCTTGGTTTTAATGTTGTAATTTTGTCCTCTGTTGGTTTGAAAATCAGATAAACCGGAGGCAAGAGGCAGAGGCAGAGAATTGTAAAAAGTTGTTACTTTTGATTTTTTGAGGGTTTTATTAAATTGAGTGATTTCATCAATTAAATTAAAATTAAAAGGCAAAGGGGTTGAAAACTCGAAAACTCCTGTTTTTTTAGGAATTATTGATTGATTTTTACATCCTGAAGATAAAAACCCTGCGGAAGAACAGGCTAAAACCAATGCTGCTTTTAAAATTTCTCTGCGTTTCATATTAAAATTATACTTTATTATTTTTCCCAAGGTCAAACTTATTCAACATTTCCCTGCGCTTCACTCTCTTCAAGGGAAGCTGCTGCAGCATAAGGAGATTCTTGCTGTTCTTTTGGTTTTTCTTCTTGTTTTGCGGGTTTTTCGGCGTTTAAATCTTCTTGTTTGTCAACATTTTGTTTTGAGTCTTTTGATTTTATTTTTATTTCAATATCATGATTGTCGGATTTTATTTTTTCTTTTGAATCCTCTGTGCCTTCAAGGCGAATATAGCATTCTTTCCACCTTAAATCGATATATTTAACTTTACCTTCAATGTTTCTTTTTTTCAACTCGGGCAAAACGGAAGCGATTGATTTTACCCTGTCAAAACAAGATTCATTAATTTCCCCTAAAAGAACAAGATATTCCTTAAGCATTATATAAACTTCTTTAGGATTTCTAATATCAATATATTGAACTTCTTGATTAGAATAATATTCAAAAGCTTTCACAAGTTTTAAAAGATCTTCAACTTTCTTTTTATCCCATGTTTCATCAACCCCATCCACAATTCCATAAGTTAAAAGTTTTTTTGTTTTAACGGATGAGGGAAAAGGAAGATAATCATGATCAATCAAACCGCCGTCTGATGTAACCGCCTGACGCGCTTGGACTTCAAGATTCGGAACAAGCAAAAAAGCAGGGGTACGTTCTTCTATGGAAACTATTAAGCGTGCAGGAAACCAATATCTTCTGACATAAACTTTTTTAATAACCTGCAGTTGTTCAATATTATCTTCAAGCTCTTTTGTATCCAATCTGAAAATTTGCACCATGGGTAATTGCGCTTGTCTGATTGCATCTATTATTTTATAGGTGGGTGTTATAATGTTTCCTTGAATCTTTAAAACATGAGGATTTGCAGCATTTAACGCGGCAGTGTCAAGATACCATTGCGGCAATTTGACTATTTTCATTCCAAGGTAAATGATTCCTGCTATCATAATTAAAGAAAAAAGAATCCTTAGGCGTTGTAAATTTGCCCTTAAGGAATTAATGCGCCTCTTTATTTTATTAACCTTTAATCTTCTTTTTTGATAGAGTAAACTCATTTTTCGATTTTCTTATTCAAGCTCTGCCGTTTTTAAAATTAATTCTACTAAATTATTATAATCAATTCCCATAGCTGCTGCTTGCGCAGGCAAATCAGAAGTGTCTGTCATTCCCGGGTTTGTATTGATTTCTAAAATATACGGAATATTATTATAAACCAAAAAATCAACCCTTGAAACCCCTCTGCAATCGCAGAGTTTATGCGCTTTAACCGCCAGCTTTTTAATTTTTGCGCTTAATTCATCATTGAAATCCGCAGGCAGGATAAATTCCGTTAAACCTTTTGTGTATTTTGCTTCGTAATCATACCAGTCGGTCTTTGTTTTGAATCCTAAAATTTCCGTTGCAAAAATTTCACGCTCACCCTTTTCGTTAATTTTTTCTAAAACGCCAACTGTTGCTGATTCTCCTTGTAAATATTCTTCAATTAAAATTTCACTGTCGCATTTTAGTGCAGCTTCCATCGCGCAATCAATATCTTCAAGTGAATCTGTTTTTGTCATTCCTATTGATGAACCTTCTTTAGCGGGTTTTACAATAAGCGGAAAGCTCAACTTTTTAATTTCTTCTTTATAATTTTTTGAATTAACATTAACTGATTTAATCAAAGGAATTTCACAATCTGATGATAGTATTCTTTTTGTTGCGATTTTATCCATGCAAATCGCGCTTGATTTTACACCACATCCTGAATAAGGAATGTTTAAAAATTCTAAAACGCCTTGAATACAGCCATCTTCACCATATCTTCCATGGAGCATATTAATTGCAAATTCTATTTTATTTTCCGTCAAATTAGCAGCAATTTCACGGTCAACATCAATCAAAGTTACATCTTTATAGCCAAGTTCAATTAACGCTTTAAAAACATTTTTACCGGAACGCAAAGAAACTTCGCGTTCATTTGATAATCCACCATACAAAACAGCGATTTTTGAATTTTTATTTATTTTTTTAACATTATTTTCCATTTTTCTTTTTCGTCCCTTGTCTTTTCTCCAATATATATAATTTCAGGCTTCAATTCAACATTAAATTTTTCTTTTACTTTTGAATAAACCTCAAAAACAATATTTGTATAATCAACCGAGGTCGCCTTGCCTTTGTTAATTATAAAATTACAATGATTTTGATAAACCTGACACTCGCCCGTTTCAAAACCTCTAAACCCGCATTTATCAATCAGAGCACCTGCGCTGTATTCGCAATTTTCAGGATTTTTAAAAACAGAGCCCGCATTAGGCAAAGCAAGGTTTGGCTGGCGATTTTTTCTAAAAATAAGGTTTTCATCCATTCTTGCTTTAATTTCTTCTGAAGATTTTTTTTCTAAATTAAATTTCGCACTCAATAAAATATAAGGCTTTTCTCTAAAAATCGAATGGCGGTAAGAAAAATTGAGCTCATCTTTTTTTAAAGTTAAAATTTTATTATTTTCAAAATCGTAAGCTTTAGCACTCACCAAAAAATCGCTTATTGTCTGCTTATGTGCTCCTGCATTCATAAATACAGCTCCGCCCAGCGTTGCAGGAATTCCGATTAAAAATTCAAAGCCGCTTAGTTTTTTTTCAAGAGCAAATTTTGAAAGCGCTTGCGTTTTATATCCTGCTTCAACTTCAAGAGTCGAAGCTGCAACTTTAATTGCTTTAAAATTACCCGTGTGGATAATGGGTGTTTTTATTCCTTTTGAAGAAAAAAGAACATTTGAACCATTTCCCAATACAACCAAAGCGGGAGAATTATTATCTTTTTTAAGTTTATTATATTTTTTAAAAATTGATATCATTTCGCCATAATTATCCGGCATGTAGAAAATATCGGCAATTGAATCGATTTTCAAGGTGTTGAAATTTGTTAAATGAAAATCTCTATAAAATTTTATATTATTTTGAGAGCAAATCATTAATCACACCGCCTATTTTTGTAACATCTCCTGCACCAAGCGTCAAAACAAT
>CAPYQR010000038.1:0-8152 GCA_948742005.1 uncultured bacterium | reverse complement strand
GACAAATAATTTATCAACAAAATCAAAACTCTTTAAAAATTCATCCCACAAACCCTTTAGTCTTGTATATCTGTGCGGCTGAAAAATTGCGACTTTTCTTCTTTTTAAATCCTTAACAGCACTCAAGGTTGATTTGATTTCTGATGGATGATGTGCGTAATCATCAATAATTTTAATATCATTAACATCACAAACAATCTGAAATCTTCTGCCCATGCCTGAAAATTCACTTAGATATTTAGAATAATCATCAAATTGAAACCCGATTTCACCCAGAACGCTTATGACCGCTAAAGCATTATAAATATTATAAACTCCGGGGATTATAAGATTTGCTTTTCCTAAAAAATTATTTTTATGATAAACCTCAAAAGAAGAGCTTAAATCTTCGAGTTTAATATTTTTTGCCTGATAATCAGCAGTTGTTTCAATACTGTAAGTTATAATATTTTTAAATTTTGTCTGTTTTAAAAATTCATTAATTCCTTGATTATCAATATTTACAAAAACTTTTGAATTTTGTTTTTGAAGCATGTTTTCACAAACTTTTTCAAATACGGGAATAATATCGCAAAGTCCGTTTTTATAAAAATCAAGATGATCAGCTTCTAAATTATTTATTACAAAATAATCAGGAGAATATTTTTGAATTGTTCCGTCAGATTCATCCAATTCTGCAATAAAATGTTTTGAAGCTTTTGAGGCATAGGCGTTTTTATTGATTTTCGGGATAATTCCACCAACAGCATAAGAGGGATTTTGATTTAATTTTTCTAAAATAAAACTAAACAATCCTGATGTTGTAGTTTTTCCATGAGTACCTGCAAAACCTGTGAATTTTTCAAAAAGTTCTGAAATGATTTTCAAACAGTCGCTTCTATGGATTATTTCAAGGTTTAATTCCTTTGCCTTTAAAAGCTCGGGGTTGTTCTCTTTTATTGCTGATGATATTACGACTTTTGTATTTTTACAATTATCTTTATCTATCTTAACAACCGTTTTAAGATTTTTTTCATCATGTCCTATAAAAACCTTTGCGCCCGATTCTTTTAAAAAATTCGTATACTTGCTTTCTTTAATATCAGAACCGCAAACACAATAACCCAATTGCAGTAAAATTTTTGCAAGAGCACTTTGTCCTACTCCGCCAATTGCAATAAAATAAAAATCAGCTTTATTTTCCATATTATCCATTTGTTAATTCCTCAAGCGCGACATTTGAAACGCCATGCTGTGTTTTGCCCCAATCCATTGTTTTTTTTGTAAAAATAATTTTAAAAATAATAAACATAGCAATCGGAAACCAGATTGTAATAAAATAAACAGATGTTAAAATTGCCTGCCGCAAAGCTTTTAAAAGATCATATCCTGCATATTTACGCAGACTGTAAACAAATCCGCAAGCAAAGAAAATTCCCGTTGCGGCAACTATAATAATTGATGACAGGATACAATTTTCATGCCCTTTTACAAAATGAAATCCCTGTATAACAATTTCAGCAATGAGCCAAAAAGGAAGCAGGAATTCTGTAATATAAGCAATTAAATCAAAACCGACCCTTAAAGACATATCAGACGAAGTAAAAACATCGCCGATATATTCCAAATATCTTCTAATCGACCCTTCAACCCATCTTCTTCTTTGACGAATCAAAGCGCCAAAAGTCACAACGCCCTCTTCGTATACTTTTGCTTCCGAAATAAATCTGATATCCCAGCCTTTTACATGCAATCTTGTCGACATATCAAGGTCATCTACGATTGTTTCTTCGTTCCAGCCTTTTATGCTTTCAAGAGCCTGTCTTTTAATAAGCTCTCCATTTCCTCTTAATTCAACCGCTCCGCGCACAGCGTCACGTCCCGCCTGCAAGTGGGTATCTAAAATATATTCGCTGTATTGACATTCGGTTAAAAAATTCTGCTTAGCATTAATTATTACTTTTTGCGCTTGTACAGCACCAACATCAGCAGGTTCTAAAGGCGGAATCATTTTTAATAAAAAGTCTTTTTCGACTTTTGCATCCGCATCAAAAACAAGTATCGCATCTCCCTGAGCGATTTTCAAAGCATCGTTTAAAACGGCGGACTTGCCCGGAGTTGCTGATTTTTCCCTGATTAAAACTTTGACTTTATTGTTTTCTTTTTCAATTTTTTTCATAATTGAAGCAGTATTATCCGTGCTTCTGTCATCAATTAAAATTATTTCAAAATCTTTATAATCAAGTTTTGAAATATTTTCAACCGTTTTTTCAATAACATCCGCTTCGTTGTGCGCAGGAATCATAATACTTACAAACGGATGAAAATCAACATTTACAACAGGCGGGTTTTTTTTAAGCTTTCTTTTTCTGTATTTCATTGCGCAATACATATAAAAAGAATAAAGAAACATAAAACCGATTAAAAGGATAATCGCCCAGATTGTGTTGAAATAATTTTGGAAAATTATTAAAAAAGCAATAAGAAACGAAATTATAATTAATAAAGCTATTCTTTCTTTCATTTCCCGAAGCCTTTAATTCCTCTTTTTCACCATATTAACTTACAAACTTTTTAATAAGAAAATTTTACCAAAAAAAAATTAAAAGGTAAATTTATTGTTCTAAATAAATTTACCTTTTTAACAATTAATCTTTAAATTTAATATTTAACCAGAGAAACAACTTCAAATTCTCCTTTTAGTTTTTCTCTTCCCGCTAAATCACCTAATTCAATCACAAACGCACACCCTGCGACATCCGCAACACTTTCAACAAGCTTAACCGCAGCTGCTGCCGTTCCGCCTGTTGCAAGTAAATCATCAACGATTAAAACCCTGTCGCCTTTTTTTAGGGCGTCTTTGTGGATTTCGATTTTATCACTGCCATATTCAAGGTCGTAGCTTTGCGATATTACTTCTGCGGGAAGTTTGTTTGGTTTTCTGATTGGAATAAAACCGCAATTAAGTTTATAAGCTAAAGGCATCCCGAAAATAAACCCGCGCGATTCAATTCCTGCAATGTAGTCAATTTTTTTATCTTTAAAAATTTCAAATAATTCATCAATCATGATTTTTAAAGTTTCACTATCTTTAATTGCTGTTGTAATGTCGCGAAAGACGATTCCTTTCTTAGGAAAATCCTCAATATCTCTAATCATTGATTTAATTTTTTTAAGATTTTCTTCCATTTTTAATTCCCTTTAGCTAAAAAATATTTTCTTTTGTTAATATATTTATATCAAAAAATTATGCTACAATAAAGGAGAAGTTTTTAGAATTTTAAAGAAAGGGGTTTTTATGTGGGAAAAAGATGTCAATATTAATGAAATCAAAGAAATAAGGACAAGAACAAACGTTTATTTTGGCGTTGGTGCAATTGAAAAAATTGAAGATATTGCAAAAGATTTAAAATCAAAAGGAATTGAAAAAGTTATCGTAATGTCAGGCAAAAACGCTTACAAGGCAACGGGTGCGTGGGATTATGTTGAAAAAGCATTAAAAAACAACTCGATTGAATATGTTAATTATGATAAAGTTACTCCAAACCCTACAAACCTGGCAATTGATGAAGCAGTTTCTCTGGCGCGCGAATTCGGTGCACAAGGAGTCATTGCAATCGGAGGCGGTTCACCGACTGATGCCGGTAAATCTGTTGCAATTTTATTAAAATATCCGCAAAATAACGCAAACAACCTTTATGAATTTAAATTCTCCCCGAATGAAGCCGCTCCGATTGTTGCAATCAACTTAACCCATGGAACAGGAACAGAAACCAACAGATTTGCCGTTGCAACAATTGTCGAAAAAGACTATAAGCCTGCAATTGCATACGATTGTATTTATCCTGCATATGCAATTGATGACCCGCAGTTAATGGTTAAATTGTCACCAAATCAAACAAGGTATGTTTCAATTGATGCGGTTAATCACGTTATTGAAGCGGCAACAAGCGCTGTTTGTTCACCATATACAGTTTGTTTGGCAAAAGAAGTTATCGAAAACGTTGCAAAATATTTACCAAAGGCTCTTGCAAACCCAAATGACCTTGAAGCAAGATATTTCTTAGCATACGCTGCTATGATGGGTGGGGTTTGCTTTGATAACGGACTTTTACATTATACACATGCACTCGAGCACCCGCTTTCCGCAATTAAGCATGAATTATCCCATGGCTTAGGGCTTGCAATGCTTCTTCCTGCAGTTGTTGAAAATATTTGGGAAGCAAAAAAAGCAACGCTTGCTTATATTCTAAAATCAATTGCTCCTGAAATATCCGAACAAACCAATGCAAAAGAAGCAGGAGAACTGGTATATGAATGGTTGAAATCAGTTGGTGTTCCAAACAAATTAAAAGACGAAGGTTTTAAAGAAAGTGACATTGAAAGATTAACCGAACTAACATTCACAACTCCATCTTTAGATGGCTTATTAAACATTGCTCCGACAAAAGCAACAAAAGAAGCGGTTAGAGAAATTTTTGCAAAATCAATGTAAAAACATCAAAAAATAAAAAAGAATAGGAGAAAAATATGAAAAAAATTCTGTCAGTTTTGGTTTTATTAACAATGTTAAGCCTTTGCAATCCTGTTTTTGCAGGCGGAACAGAGGGCAAACCCGGCAAAGTTTCAGGTAAATCCGTGGGTGCTGCTGCGTTGTCATTAATCGTTTGGCCGGGAATCGGACAATTGATTAATGACAACCCTGTTGATAAAAACGTAACACATGCAGTCCTTGGTTTAACAGGAATTTTCAGATTCTGGTCATGCTATGATGCACTTGTAGACAGATCCGGAGGTGTTTGGCATAATAGAATTTAAAAAATACAGTTAAGTACTGGACAAAATTATAAACATGGTTTATGATTATATTGCTATAGAATTTGAGGAATAATAATGATTAATTTTATTATCGAGTTAGTTCGACGTTTAAGACCTTTCAACAAAGCAGGTCTTGTTTATATCCCGATTGATAAAAATTAGTAATTTAGTAAAAGATATTTAAAAGACCTTTTTGTTTTTAAAAAGGTCTTTTTTATTTTGTTAAAATTTATATATTTTTAAAATAAAAATAGCAATTTTATTTCTTTACAAACGTTAGAAAAAAGCAGGAGCTCAAAATGCACAAAAGTAAAGTTACAGAAAAAAATTTATGCAAAAAATCGCTCATTAATCAACAAATTCAAAGATTAATGAATTTAATATGGGGGCTGTAATATGAATATAGCACCAATGGGAATAAAATTTATTTCGCAGCTTGCCAACAACAGCGACTCCATTGTACCAATGGCAGTCAAAGATACGATTTCAAACGGGGCAATTGTTTTAACGTATCGCAAAGAGGGTGGAAAAGACGATGCAAGAGAAAGAGCAATAGAAGAATTCGGAACAGGCGCAGTATGGCTTTTTGCAATTCCTGCTATTAAAAAATTTATAGATAAAGTTATTTATCCCGTATTTAAATTAAATCCCGAAGTTGACTGCAAAAATTTAAACGAGGAATTTATTGAAAAAGCAAAAAATGCTAAAAATATTTCACAAAACGAAAAAAACTTCTTTGAAAATTTGACCAATCAAGCCATCCTCAAACACAAAGGAGCTTTTTTAGCTAAATTTACAACAGCAACAGCACTTAGCGCTTTTGCACTTGTTAAAATTATCAAATGGAAGCAAAGAACAACACAAAAAAGAATCGAAAACGATTTTATTAAGAATTATTCAAGCGAAATTTTATTAAACAAAGAACTTGAAAAAGAAAAAAATTATCAAAACTTCACTTCAAAAACAAAAAACAAAAAACAAAACAAAAACCTTAGCTTCAAAGGAAAAATAGGGGATTTGTTTTTATACAACCCGATTGCAAATACTTTTATATTAGATGGTTTTATAACAGGAACAAGATTTAAAGAAGGCAGAAAAGGAGAAAAGAAAGAAATAGGCTTAAAAGAACTTTTTCAGATAATCTTTATTTATGGTCTTGCAAAACCGATTCAATTTGTTCTTGAGAAAACATCAAGTCTTTTAAAACTCCCGATTGAATTAGACCCTATTTTATTGTTTGATAAAAACTTAAACAAAAATCTTGATAATTCAAAAGAAACAATAAACAATCTTTTAGAATCAAGCAAAAATTTAAAAGATAATGAAAAATTCAATTTCTTAAAAGAAGCAATTTATAATCTTGATATTGAAAAAGATAAATCCTTGCTTGAACTTTTAGAACAAAATCAGGTGATAAATCTTGTAAGGAAAAATAAACAAATTGAAGGGATAAGCTATTTTAATTATATTAACGGCAAAGACATCAATAAAACATTTAATGCAATTCAAAAACTATCCAACCACATTAATAATTTAAAAGGAATTAAAATTGCAAAAGTAACAGCAGTCATATTGAACGTTTTAATTGCAGCCTGGGCAATGGGAAGATTACAGCCAAAAGTCAACATTGCAATGAGAAAATTTCTAAATAACGGAGATAACAGAAATCCTGCAATCGTTGCTCAAGAGGAAGAATTTAAAGAAAAATTTAAAAAAGGCGAAATTAGCGCAGCTTAAACTTCAATAAAAAGCTTTCTGCCGACAATATTCGGTTTTCCGTTATAATATCCGGCAAAATATCCGCCTGCAACGGGCTGATTTTTGCCGTAAGCAGTACTTGTTTTAAATGAATTTGCTAAAAAAGGGTTAACATCATTGCCTGCTGTAAAAGGATTGTTGGATTTTTCCTGCGTTTTTGTTAACGGCACAAGGTGTGATGTTGAACTTAGTGATTTTGTAATCATTGAAACTAAATTTGTGAGCATAAAACCCCCGTTTTTATTTTATAATTATAAATTTTAAAAAGTCAAAATAAATCAATAAAATTATCTATTTTTACTAATAATTGTAAACAATTCTTAACTTATGTCCAATTTGAAATTCTTATGATAAAATAAAATTGTTAAGATGACTTATATCATTTTTTATATAGAAAATTAAATACTTTATAAATGCTATTTGTCTATTAATGCAGTATTAGCATAAAGAAGGATTAGGAAAATTAATACTACGTTATATATAATTCTGGCTATAGTAATAGTTTTAATCACACTTTGCGCAATAATGACGATGCTTTTTGTCAGACAAAAAGCCAAAGTTGAAGTTTTAGAACAAAACGAACAAAAATATAAAGAAGATTTCAAAGAAAAAGAAGCTTTCTTAAAAAAAGAAGCAATAATCTCCGCAAAAGAACAACTCCACAAAGAAAGAATGGAATTTGACGAATTAACGCGCGAGAAAAAGCTTGAATTTGAAAAAATCCAACAGGATTTATTTAAAAAAGAAGACGAACTTGAATCTAAAAAACAAAGCATAACGGATAAAGAACATTCTTTGGCTAAAAGACAAGATATTCTTGAAGAAAAAGAAGATTTCTTAGCCGAAACCATCGCAAAACAAATTTCAGAACTTGAGCGCGTTGCTCAAATGTCTAGAGATGAAGCAAAAACAATGCTTCTAAACCAATTGAAAGATGAACTTGCAGCAGAGCAGGTTCAATTAATCCGCGAAAATGAAATTAAAATAAAAGAAGCAGCAGAAGAAAAATCAAGAGAAATCTTAAGCCAGACAATGCAAAAATGCGCAATTGAACAGGTCATTGAAACAAGCGTCTGCGTTGTGTCTTTACCGTCTGATGAGATGAAAGGAAGAATCATCGGAAGAGAAGGTAGAAACATTAGAACTCTTGAAACTTTAACAGGGGTTGATTTAATTATCGATGATACGCCTGAAGCCGTTGTTTTATCTTCGTTTGACCCGATAAGACGCGAAGTTGCAAAATTAACAATCGAAAAACTTATTCAAGATGGCAGAATTCACCCCGTCAGAATTGAAGAAGTTTATGAAAAATCATTAAAAGAAATTGAAAACAAAATTAAACAAGAGGGCGAGCGCGCAGCGGTTGACCTCGGAATTATGAACCTTAACAAAGAGCTTTCAAAAACACTTGGACGCTTATATTATAGAACAAGCTACGGACAAAATGTTTTAAAACATTCAATCGAAGTCGGACAAATTGCGGGCATGCTCGCAATGGAACTGGGGTCGGATGTTAAAAGCGCAAAACGCGCAGGCTTACTCCATGATATCGGCAAAGCGGTTGACCAGGAACAAGAAGGAACTCATGTTCAACTTG
>CAPYQR010000037.1 GCA_948742005.1 uncultured bacterium | reverse complement strand
CATACAAGATTTACGCTTTACCGCAATCTGGGTGCTAAATTAGAACGTGCGATTATCAACTTTTTCTTAGATACGCACACTTTAACAAGAGGTTATGAAGAAATTCTCCCTCCCGTTATGGCAAATTCAAGAATAATGACAGGGACAGGTCAATTACCGAAGTTTGCAGAAGATATGTTCAAGTGCGTTGATGAAGATTTATATTTAATTCCAACAGCGGAAGTCCCCGTTACAAATATTTATCAGGATGAAATTTTATCAGAAGCGGACTTGCCGAAATATATGACAGCATACACCCCCTGTTTTAGGCGCGAAGCGGGTTCTGCGGGGAAAGACACCCGCGGTTTGATTCGTCAGCATCAATTTAACAAAGTTGAACTTGTAAAACTCACCCGTCCGGAGGATTCTGCAGCGGAACATGAAAAATTAACACAAGACGCTGAAAACGTGTTGGAGCTTTTAAAATTGCCTTATAGAAGAGTTTGTTTGTCCTCGGGCGATATTGGATTTAGTGCAAAAAAATGTTATGATTTAGAAGTGTGGATGCCTTCATATAATTCATACAAAGAAATCTCATCCTGTTCTAATTTCGGCGATTATCAAGCCCGCCGTGCCAATATCAGATTCAGAAGAAAAGACGGAAATGTTGAATTTGTCCACACATTGAATGGTTCAGGACTTGCTGTCGGAAGAACATTAGCTGCAATTTGCGAAAACTTCCAAACCGCAGACGGACACATAATAATCCCTGAAGTATTGAGAAAATATACAGGTTTCGATAAAATATAAAATAAAATCAGGAGAAAAAAATGAAAAAAATTTCAATTATTGCATTATTTGCTGTTTTATTTACATTAAATGCAAATGTTTTTGCAGATGAATGGGATAATGTGTTTAATGATGCAATAAAACGAAATCAGTATTTTTCTAAATGTGCTCCGGGGGAATATGATGAGGGCGGCACAAAAATTATTGGCGTAAATGCTAATAATGAATGTCGAATTCAATATTTTGTAATACAAACATCTGCTGATGGAAAAATAAATAAATCAGTTTATCGGGATTGTAAATTTCCTATGGATGTGTTGAAAAAACATACGGATGAAGCAGATAAAAATTTTAAGCAAAAGAAATTTTATATGAATGATGCAATATTTCATCAATATTGCACTCAGAGATAAAAACCGGTATAAATAAATTTAAACAGGAGATAAAAATGAAAAAAATCGTTTTAACATTTCTGGCATTTTCGCTTTTTGCGCTTTCAAGCGTTGTTATGACAAACGCTGAAACAACATCTGCTTATGCTACTAAAACAAAAGTTAAAAAAGACGTAATTAAAAACAAAGAATACGCTCAAATCAAACGCGCTTATTTTGATGCAGAGGGTTATGGCGATGTCTACAATTGTCAGGTCGAAAAGCAAAAATTCTGCAAAGTTAAAAATCTTGAATCAGGTTTCTATACTCTTTGCGATAGAGATGTAACAAGAACACAAATGGAATCTGCAAGGGTACAATTTGTTCTTGGAAGATGTACAAAATTAAACTAAGCCGATTTTGCACGGTTTAAAAAAATATTCAAATTTGGCTTCGTTTTATTTAACGGAGTCAAATTTATTTAATCTGCATAACTCTTAAAATCGGATTTTCATATTTTCTTTTGCCTGCGCCGCAGCCGATTTTCTCGATTATAAATTCATCTTCAAGTTTTTCTCTGTTAAAAATAGATTGCAAACCCGCAACTATCCCTGCTCCTGTTGGTGTTATCATTTCGCCTTGTGTTTTTGTTATTTTAATTGGAATTTGATATTCTTTTATAATTTCGCAAACTGCAGGAACAGGAATATTGAGTGTTCCATGCTGGCATTGAACTGTTCCTTGCCCTTCTTGAAGTGTTGAAAAATAAACTTTTTGCGGGTTTAAATCGTCAAATAAAACCGCAAAAGAAACAATATCAACAATTGAATCAACCGCCCCGACTTCATGGAAATGAATTTCTTTGATGTCTTTGTTGTGAACCTTGCTTTCAGCCTCGGCTATAATTTTAAAGATTTTTTTTGCTAAATGTGCTGCATTTTCTGACATTTCGGCGTTTTCAATAATTTTATTAATATCATCAAGGTTTCTGTGATTGTGATGATGTTCGTGTTCGCGGTGGTGTTTGTGATTTTTTAAAATAACATCAAAATCTTTTGCTTTAATCGCATTAATCATTACATCGCTTATTTTATACTCAAATTCTTCTCCTAAAACCATTGATTCAAGCGTTTTTTTGAGTTTGTCTGTATCTGCTCCTAAATCAATTAAAGCTGCAACAGTCATATCGCCTGAAATTCCTGAATTACATTCAAAATAAAGTTTCATTTTCTTCCTTTCGCAATTAATCTGTTAATTTGATTTGCATTATAACCTGCACCAAAACCATTATCAATATTAACAACACTGATTCCCTCGGCACACGAGTTGAGCATTGATAACAATGCACTGATTCCTCCAAACGAAGCGCCGTAACCGATGGAAGTTGGAACTGCAATAACGGGAACATCAACCAAACCTGCAATAACACCTGGCAGTGCACCTTCCATACCTGCTATTGCTATAATAACATTTGCATTTTTAATTTTGTCAATTTTGTCTAAAAGCCTGTGGATTCCTGCTATTCCAACGTCATAAAAGGTTGTGGTGTTGCTTCCGAAAAATTCTGCTGTTTCTTTTGCTTCTTGTGCTATGGGAATATCTGTAGTTCCTCCTGTGACGATTGCAACTTCGCCTGTTTTTTCTATTTCTTTTTGAATAAGGGTGATAATTCTTCCTTTTTTATTGTATTTAATATTTTTAAAATGTTTCTTTAAAAGTTTAAACTGCTCTTCACTAGCCCTTGTTCCTATGACGTTTTGACCGTGGTTTATAAAACATTTAAAAATTTCAATAAGGTCATTATCTTCCTTGCCCTCGCAAAAAACAGCCTCGCAAAACCCGCGTCTTTTAAGCCTTTGTGTGTCAATTTTTGCAAAATTTAAATCCGTGTAATTTTTGTATACCTTTTTATCCATATTATGACACCTGTTTTTTATTTAAGTTTGTTGAAATTTGGTAATCTTTCAAGCTTAAAGTTTTTAAAGTTTGAATATTGTTTTTATTATTTAAGTTGTTTTCTTTATTATACATCTTTTTTGTCTGTATGCGATTTAAAAGTGCAACAGCGCCTGCGATTGCAATTGTATTAATTAAAAATGTAATCCCGTAAGAATAGTTTTTAGATTTTAACATTTGCTTTTGTGTTTCTTTTGATAATTTCAAAATATCGTCATAACTTTTTATTTTGCCTTTGGAATCCATAACATTAGTTTTGAATTTTTTATCAAAAAATTTATAAATTGGATTTTGGAATATTTTTTCACCCAGAAACAGCAAAGGAACGGTAACAGAAAAACGTCTTGCGTTTTCAAAAACTTCATACTTATCCCGACAGGAAATGAAATAGCCTAAAATGCTTACAGGATAAATTAAAGCCGCATAATGTGCTGTTTGCAAATCGCCTGTTTTTGTAAATTCCAGCGATTTTATAAATTTTGTTAATGAGGGTTCAATTTTTTGATATATTTTATCATTTTTTGATAATCCTAAAACCGCCCCTGTTAGCCCAAGGCAAATTCCTCCTGCTGTGATAAGTTTTTTTGTTAATTTTTTGGCTTTAATAAGTGCTTCATTTTTATTTTCATTATTTTTATTTTTGCTTTTTGTTTGTTTGTCTAATCCTATTAGATTTGTAAATTTATTTTTTCCTGAATCTGCCAAAGTTAAAAGATTTCTAACAGGCGCAATTCCAAAAACAAAAGGCAGAATAATCGAAAAAGTTGAGGCAATTTGTGCAAATTTGCCAAGTTTAATATTTTTTAAATTGTCACTTGTAATTGATTTTAAATTTTCCAATTCATTTAAAGGTTTTGAAAATTCGTCTTTATTTAGTTTTAAAGCTTTTGAAATAATTTTAGCACTGCCTTTTGCTAACGCAGGTGCTGAAAAATAGAAAATTGCAGATTCTGTTGTTTCTGCAAAGGTTATTTCTTTTGCTTCTTCCCTGCTTCGTGCCAAACCAAGCCGCGCTATTAAACATCCTGCGGTATCGCGCACAAACATTCCGATTGAGGAAGAAGTTTCAAGTGGTTTTAAAAGTTTTACAGAAATGGGGAGAGACATTTTTTTAATCTCCTTTTTTTCTGTATTTTTTTGATGAAATCAAACCGCACTCAAAAAGCAAATATGTTGGAATAAAAAGCATAACCTGGCTTACAATATCGGGCGGAGTTAAAATTCCTGAAATTATCAATAAAATAACAACGACAAACGGGCGTTTATCTTGAACGGAATCATAGCTTATTATATCCCATTTTATTAAAGAGTGAATAACAAGAGGGATTTGAAACATTAATCCAAAAACAACACAAAGCCCCAAAACAAGATTAATTATTGTAGAAATTGAAAAAACAGGGTTGATGTTTGCTGTTGTGAAACTCAAACCGAAATTAATAATTAAAGGCAGAATTGCAAAAAAGCAAAAAACGTTTCCAAGAATAAATAAACTCATTGAAAGAATAATCGTTGATTGAATAAATTTTTTTTCATTATCATACAAAGCAGGCAGGATAAATTCCCATAATTTGCGTGCAATATAAGGAAAAGCAATTATAAAAGCAATTAAAAGCGCCATTTTAATTTGAATTATAAAAACTTCCGTCGGCGAAAAAAAGTTAAACTGAAATTTGTTTTTTCCAATTAAATATTTTGTCAAAAAATCAAGTGCCCGAGGCGCTGCAATAAGACCTAAGGGCAAAGCGATACAAAGCGAGATAATACTTTTGACCAAAGCTTCTCTAAAAGCTTCAAGATGGGTTAAGAAATTTTCTTCTTTTTCGTCTTTTGTTTTTTCCTCTTGGAGGCTTTTGTTTTCTTCTGGTTGTTTTTTTGATTTTTTATTGTTTTTTTGAAGTGTTGGAAGTTTTTTTTCTTCTTTCGCTTCCTTTTTTTCCTGCGCTTTTTTAGCCTCTTTTAACCTTGCTTCTTTTGTAATTTTGTTATTGGATTTTTTTGTTTTTTTGCTCATTATTCTATAATTTTAAATAACTTAAACGGGTTGGCTGTCATTTGGTTCAAATTCTGTTGTTTTAACGTCATCATCTTGCGAATTTGCTTCATCAATTTCATTTTGGATTGTTTCTTTGATTTCATCCGTTTCTTTTTTAATCATATCTTTTGCTTTTTTGTATTCAGCGCTTGCTCTGCCGAATGCACGTGCTAATTCGGGGATTCTTTTTCCTCCGAACAATAAGATTACAACGATTAAAATTAATGTTATTTCTGTTACACCTAAAGACATTTTTCCTCCTTTTAGTTTTAAAACAGTTTGTTTCTTAATAATAATTTTATCCCGATAACAAAATTATATCAAATTTTGTTCTTTTATCGGATAAATTTTTAAAGCATCATAATAGCAATAGCTTGCACATCTTCCGCAGCCAATGCATTTTGTATTGTCGATTGTTATTTTGTCATTAACAAAGCTTATTGCATTATTCGGACAGGAGTCCGTGCAGCGCATACATTTAACACAGTTTTGTTCAATAATTCCCGCCATAGCAATTCTTGTGTTTTGTTTGTCTTTTAGAGATATTTTTTTAATTGCGCCCGACGGGCATATTTGTGAACAAATATTGCAATTATAATCGCAATATTTATAACCTTTGGAATAGTCAATATGAACCGCATTAAAGTCAGAATCTGCCTTGACTAGAATTTTATTCGGACA
Organism: uncultured bacterium; assembly: GCA_948742005.1. Taxonomy (GTDB): domain Bacteria; phylum Cyanobacteriota; class Vampirovibrionia; order Gastranaerophilales; family Gastranaerophilaceae; genus RUG14156. The sequence continues at coordinate 6,395 of CAPYQR010000037.1, read as the reverse complement.
TGCATTAATACATAAATTGCAATTTAAACATTTGTTTGCCATATATTGTGCGTTTTGTGCTCCGGGGGGCAAAATTATATTTTTGATTTTGTTTGCAACATTTTTGCTAAATTCTATTCCTATTTTATACCCGAGTGCTAAAACCCCTGCTAAAGAAACAGCTTTTATAACTTTTCTTCGGCTTAAACAAGGTTTTTCGCTACTAATATTCGCATTTGATTCTTTTGTTTTGCTTATTGTAGATTTATACTCAATTGCTCCTTTAGTGCAAATATCTGCGCATTTAAAGCATTTGATGCATCTTTCGTTGTCAATTTTTTTGTTTTCATAATCAATACAACCTACAGGACAATTTTTAGCACATAATGAACAAGAAACACATTTTTCTTTGTTTTGATTAATTTTAAAAATGCTGAATTTGCTAATTAACCCTAAAATTGCTCCTATGGGACAAATGTTAGAACAAAAATATCTGTCTTTAAAAAGAACAAGAACAATTACAAAAATTGTAAAAATAATTCCAAATAAAGATAAACTTACAAACGAAGAAAAAATTGTGTAAGGGTCTAAATATCTAATAATTAAAGCGCTTCCTCCGATTAAACACCCGAGCGAAAGTGCTGTTATGAAATATTTAAAGCTCTTGTTTTTATAAAAACCCCGGAGTTTATTTTTCTTTTTAAATTTATTTTTAACTAAATTTTTGATAAGCATAACAATTTCTTGTAAGATTCCAAACGGACAGACAAGCGAGCAGTAAGATCTTCCAAATAAAAAAGTTATTAAAATAAGCCCGCAAAAAAGCACCAATGCAATTATAGAAAAATCAAAGAAAACTTTTTGCATTAAGGGTGTAAACTGAAAATCTAATATTTTAATCCCGTAAAAAATTCCCAAAATTGCAAGAATGGATAAAGTTAAACTAATAAACGCCAACACCAATCTGATTTTATAAAAATTTTTCAAAATATAACCCCCGCCTGTTTTTGTATTATAAGTTAAGCACTGTTTCAAGTCAAAAATTTCCTCCCGGACCTCTGCTCGACTTCACGATAGATTCTATCTATTGTTTCGGGTATATGGATAGTCTGAGGACAAACTCTGTAACAAAGCCTGCAGTTGTTGCAAGTTGACTTCTTTTTGTTCGCTTGCAGAATTTTGAAAAGTTCTGTGAAATTTTTTTCGTTATTTTTGAGAGTATATTGGTTATATGTATTAAATATATTGATAATGTCAACATTATGCTCGCATGTGTTTAAGCAATATCCGCAAGCAGTACAATTTACAATATAATTTTTTTCTATGATTTTGCTGATTTTTTTTGCAGTTTGTTTGGGGTCTGTAAATTTCTTAAAATTAATAAAATATCCTATATTTTCTTTTGCATCTTCCAATGTTCTCATCCCTGATAATAATGCTGTTACTTTTTGACTTGCACTCCATCTTAGTGCAAATTCAACAGGAGTCATATTGGGATAATCATCTTTCAGTATTTTATATGCCTCATCTTCAAGTTTTGCTAATCGCCCGCCATATAAAGGTTCCATAACGATGATTGGAATATTTCTTTTTTGCAAAAGTTCCAGTCTTTCTTTTTGCTTTTCTATTTCTGTTTGTTCGTAATAATTGACCTTTAGATAACATAAATCCCATTTATATTTTTTTGTAAAAATTTTATGTGTTTCAATGTCCCCATGACAAGAATAGCCTATATATTTTATTTTCCCTTCTTGTCTTAATTCGCAAAGCGCCTCATACATATTTGCTTTTTCAAACTCTGCCATTGTTTCATCGCTTCTAATATCATGAGCAAGGTAAAAATCTATGTAATCTGTATTTAATCTTTTGAGCTGAACTTCTACTCGTTCTTTTAAATGTTTTTTGCTTTTTACAAACATTGGTTTTATTTTAGAAGCTATATAATAATCTTCTCTTTTATAATTTTTCAAAGCTCTGCATAAAACTTCTTCTGATTTTTTCTTTCCGTAAAAGTATCCTGTATCAAAATAATTAACCCCATGTTCCATACAATAATGAACTATTGGTGCAAATATATCTTCGTCGATTACCCCGTTTTTGTATTCAAATCTTAAGCACCCCAACCCCAGCAGCGGTAGTGTGATGTCTTTGAATTTTCTTCTGGAAACTTTTCCTTTTCCGCCGGGGATTATGTCGTCTTGATTGATACATCCGTCAAGCAGCGAGCTTGCGCAAAGAAGCATTGCGGAATTTATTAAAAAATCACGTCGTTTCATGCAATCTCCAAATTTAACATTAATAAAATGATATAATTTATATTTTCTAAAATCAATCTTTTTGCTTAATTTTTTATTTATTGTAAAATAAGTTTTGGAAAAATGAGGATTAAATAATGAAAAATACTGTTGTTGTCGGGGCTCAATTCGGGGATGAGGGAAAAGCAAAGATTACGGATTTGCTTGCAAGAGAGGCGGATTTTATAACAAGATTTCAGGGTGGCTCTAACGCGGGGCATACCGTTGTTGCAGATTCTAAGAAATATGCTTTTCATTTGATTCCATCAGGAATTTTATATGAAAATAAAATCTGTATGATTGGCGCAGGATGTGTTATAAAGCCTGATGATTTAAAAAAAGAAATTGATGATATTATTTCTCTTGGAATCAGTAAAGAACATTTTGAAAAGTATCTGAAAATTTCGCCCCTGGCACACATTACAATGAAATACCACACAGATATTGACGGATATTGCGAAAAATCTTCAGGTCAAAATAAAATCGGCACAACAAAAAAAGGAATCGGCCCAACTTATACAGATAAATATAACCGTTCAGGAATAAGGGTTGAAGATTTGTTTAACAAAGAAGTTTTAGAAAAAAAGCTTGAAATAATTTTACCCAAGAAAAATAAAGAACTTGAACTTGTGTATAATTTGAAAACCTATACAAAAGAAGAAATTTTACTTGAATGTGAAAAATATAGAGAAATTCTAACGCCTTATGTTGATTTTGATTGGCAGGAAAACTTACTGAACTATAAAAACAACAAAACCGTTCTTTTTGAGGGAGCACAAGGCATTATGCTTGATGTTGATTACGGAACTTATCCTTATGTTACTTCCTCAAGCCCAACCGCAGGCGGTGCAGGAATCGGCGCTTCAATGGGACCTATGACAATTCAAAGGGCAATTGGTGTTTTTAAGGCTTATATGACCCGTGTGGGCGAGGGGGCTTTTGTTACCGAGTTAAACGATGAAACAGGAGAAAAATTAAGAACAATCGGCGGCGAATTTGGAGTTACAACAGGACGCCCCAGACGCTGCGGCTGGTTTGATATGGTTAGTGCACGCTATGCTGTTTTAGTCGGCGGATTATCGGAAATTGCCCTCACAAAGCTTGATGTTTTAGATAATTTTGATGAAATTAAAGTTTGTATTGCATATAAAAATAAAAAAACAGGAGAAATGATTAAAAATTATCCGACTAATGTTTATATGCATTGCGATTTTGAACCTGTTTATGAAACACATAAAGGCTGGAGAGTTGACATTACAAAATGTAAAACTTATGATGAATTGCCTGAAAATGCAAAAAAATATCTTAAAAGTCTGGAAGAATCTCTCGGAATTAAAATAACAATAATCAGTGTAGGTCCTGATAGAGAACAAACGATTTTTGTTTAGATTATATTTTTCGGGTATTAATTTTTGTAACAATTTGTTCGATTTTGCTGCCGTATATTAAAGTTTTTAGCAAAATAAACGACATTTATAAATGTTAACAAGAATTTTATTTGTTAAAAACGGCAGGAAAAATGGACAAAATAACAAATGCAAATCTGCAAAAACAACTAAAGCTAAAACCTCAAATTTCAAAAACGCAAGAAGAAAAATCAAATTCTATATTTGATTCAGCAAAACAATACGCAAACGAGGTTTTGTCTTCTGATATTGATTTGCAATCACTTTGTGATGAAAATCCAAAAGATTCCTGTGGTTCTAATATTAAAACACCTTTAAAAAATAATCCAAAAAATACTGCTCAAAATGCCTCATCTTCAAAACAGCCCGAGACAGATGAAGTTTATATGAGTGAAATCGAACAGGAGCTTTTAAAGCTTGAGAGTGAAGCAAAAACAAAAGCTGATTCTAAAATCGGCTTTGGAGCTTTGTGGAATGGTGTCAAGGGGATTTTTAACAAGGGTTCAAAAGGAGAATTGTCAAAAATTAATCAATTAAAACAAGAATATCAATCCATCCTTGAAAATCCCGATAAGGCAAAAATTGAAGAATTGTATTTTCAAATTTTTAATAAAAAACCCGATTCGCTAAAGGCGCAAGAATCTGTTAAAACCGCACAGGAACTTGAAAACGGAATAACTCTTGAAGACGGTCAGACAATAAATAAAGAAAACGTTGTTGATTTGATGACAATGCAAGGGCAGATGCTTGAAGATTATTTTGATAATACCGTAAAATCACAGGGTGTTTTTTCAAAAGGTTTGGGCTGGTTAAATAATAATATTTTAGGTATGGGAACAACACAAAATATTACAAATGCTCAAATTGAAAACTATCAAAATCTTATTCAGCAATTAAATGATACACAAAGTCCCGAAGAATTCAGCTCTTTATACAAGGCAATAACAGGCGAAGAACTAAACGCTGAAAGCTTGAATACCTTGCTTCAAGGTCAATCAAAAGTTGAAAATTCTAAAGCAGCTGAAACAATAATGGACTATGAATCTGCCCAAAAAACAATTTTAACAACAACAAGTGGTGTCGCATCAGGACTTATTTGTACGGCTGCTGTTGCAGCAGCTCCTTTTACGGGCGGTGCTTCTTTGGCGTTGGGCGCAGGGGTTGGTGCGGGTTCAAATGTTTTAATCAAAGGTACGGATTCGCTCACAAGAACAAATGGTGAGGGGGTTTTGGGGAATTTCATTGATTATGCTAAAAAAGATTTCATAAAAGATGCCGCACTCGGTACTATAAACGGTTTTGCAACAGGTGTCGGGAATGTTGCATCAAGTGTTGTTAAAGTAAAAGTAGCAACAACTCTAACCGGCGCTTTAGGGGGTAAAATTTCTGCAGGCACAATTAATGCCGGTGCAAGAATCACAGGTGAATTTATCGATGGTGTAGCTGATGGCATGATAAGCAATGCAGGCGAATATGCGATTGATTGTGTTGCAGATGATGAAAAGAAATTTAAATTATCCGAATTTAAAAATAAAGTCCTTTTAGGCGGTGCAATGGGCGGGGTTATGTCTGTCGGAATGCAGGAGGGAATCGGCGCTTTATCAAAAGCATTCAAAGATTCAAGTAATGATTTTGATTTAGATAAAGCAAAGCTTTTATCAGACGATGCTGCGGATTTAGCAGAAGAACCTACAGGTTTTATTTGGAAGAAAAAAAATAAATATCCTAATGATGCAAAATACGATATTTCAAGCGAAAATATAAATAATTCCACAGGATATGGAAAGCAAAATATTTCAAGCGTAAATATTAAAAACATCGATGCTCCAATTGAAGCAGAAGATGTTGTAAAGGTTATAAATAATCTTGTCGATATGCAAAAATTGCCTGAGGGAATTAATTATCAATTAATTTTAAATAATCCGGGCAAAATAAGCAATGAATTTTATGATGATTTAACTAAACTGCAATATGCTTATTCAAATAATTTAGATATCAAAGATGTTTTTGTTCAAAAATTCTCCTCCTTAAAAAATGCAAAAGCAAAAACGCAAATTGGTGATGTTTGTCAGATTGATGGAAGCGATAAAATTGCAATCAAGCTTTCAAATGGAAAAATGCAGGAATTGAATTTATCTGCTGAAAAATATCTTGAACTGTTCCCGCCCGTTAAAAGATTTGCAACTTCACAAGGCGGAGTTGGCGATTGCTATCTGGTTTCGGGCATGGATTTAATGTTTAAAACCCCTGAAACAAGAGCAAATATCCTAAATTGTTTTACTCAAGAAGCAGACGGCTCCGTTAAAATTAAAATCGGCGATGCTCAGGTTAAATTTGAAAGAGGAGTAGATAATTTATTTCGCAAAGATTTAAACATGCTCGGCTATAGAACAAATATTGACGGATGTGACGGGTTTAAAATGCTTGAAGAAACATTCGGCTTTGCATATATTGATAAAAAATCTAAATATCTGACAGAAAAACTCTCGGCTTTTGCTCCTGATTCTGTTGAATATAAGGAAGCATTTGACCTTTTGGCAAAATTGCAAGATTCAAATAAATACATTGGCGACATTGGTGTTGAAGCAAGAGGCAATGCAGGCTATTCAAAAGATGTCCTTGAAATGTTCGGTTTAAAAGGAACAATGCATATGTCGGGCGAAAATGCTCTATTTCTTCTCTGTTTTTAATTTGATTTTTTTCAAAAAAATCATCA
>CAPYQR010000036.1:10531-12248 GCA_948742005.1 uncultured bacterium | reverse complement strand
AATATCATCAACTTCTGTAATGACTGCCGAAATATTCAAGTTATCCGTTGTCATTGCTCCCGTTGCATCAGGGGCAATTCCTGCAAGCTTTGTCTGGGCTACAAAATTAGACCCGCCCGGGATTGTTTCAAATTTCATTGAAGAATTACCGTCTGCAGGGGTGAATTTAATTGCACCATCGACAACAGAAGCCGTGAATAAACCGTTAGATTGTTCATTTATTTTTGCAACAAGAGTATTAACATCTGTGTCTTTTGTAATTTCGCCCTCAGGCAGATTAATTGTTAATTCGTTTGTACCGATAACTGCCTGCGTATTAGGGTCATGTTGATTAACAACTACTTTAAAAGCTCCATTTGTAATCGGTTCTGAATTATTTAATTGAGAAATTGGAGTTTTTCCGAATTTATCAGCACTTGTCGGAGTTTCAATAACTTTTATCTGCATCGGAATTTTCATAGGAACAGTCGAAGCAACAGAAGAAGTCAGCGAATCCATCCCTAAGAGCTTGTCTCCATTTGCAGTACAAAGAAAACCGTTTTCATCCAAAGAAAGAGTACCATCACGCGTCAACATAACCTGACCATCGGAATTTAAAGTTGTAAACCAGCCTTTACCCGTAATTGCAAGGTCAGATGGACGTCCTGTTACGGTATTTGTGTTTGAGGGTTCAAAATTTTTCGATATTGAAGCACATTGTACACCAACGCCGACTTGATAAGGATTTGTTCCCCCTAAAACAGCAGTTGAATTTGTTCCTGTTGTTTTTGTTAAATACCAAATATCTTGAAAATCAACACGAGAAGTTTTATAAGCAGTTGTGTTCATGTTTGCAACGTTATCTGAAACTACGGTTAACTGGTGCGTTCCGGCATTCAATCCTGTCATTGCCGTGTATAGAGATTGTGTCATTTGTTATTTTACCCTTTCTTTATTGTCTTTCTTTGTATCGTTTAGTCTAATTTTTTGGAGTTTCGCTTTCATTATTTGGAGGTGTATTAGTATTACCCGAATCAGAATCTCCTATTCCTAAATAAGCAGATAATTTTTGCGCAATATCTCCAATGTGCAAAGCACCGTAGGATATAACTTCTTTAAAGAAATTTTTATCTTCTTCATCTTGTTTAATTTCGTCTGCAGATTTTGAATTTGGATAAACTTTAGTAACATTCGCCAAAGGTTGTAAAGTTCCGTTAACAGAAACACTTGCTCCGCTTTTATCCGAATAATCTACAAAATCAACAACTCCTTTTATCACATCTCCGTTTTCACCTTTTATTTCAACGGTTTGACCTATTAGAGAATTTGCCTGATAAATTGATGAGAACTGGCTGAATGAGCTTGTTAATTTTTCCATTTGTTCCAAAGTTACAAACTGCGCTTCCTGTGCAAGCATTTGAGAATTATCCATCGGATTTGTCGGGTCTTGATATTGAAGCTGCATACACATCAAATTCAAAAACGCATCACTTGAAACACTTGAGGAAGTTTGCGCTGTTCCGTTTGCTTTTGCCTGCGCTTTTGCAATTGCTGAATTGTTTGCATTTTGCATAATTTGATTTGTTACGCTTGAAGTCATAATTTTTTCCTTATTTCATCCTTTTTTAATTTGCACCATATTCAAGAGCCTTTGAAAAAACGCTTGAAAAATCTTTAGCAAAATTAAGTTCATACCCTAAATTTGAAATCAAATTTTGATAATCTTCATTATTTTGTT
>CAPYQR010000036.1:6462-10521 GCA_948742005.1 uncultured bacterium | reverse complement strand
GAACTATCCTGTCCTGCGGTTTTGATTTCAATATTTTTAATACTGATTCCTGCATCTGATAATTGCTGTCTTAGAGAATTTATGTTTTTTTCAATATAATTTCTAACATCCTCATTTTGCGCAATAATATTTGTCATTAAACCGTCTTTGTTTATCGAAAGTTCAATAGATAATCTGCCAAGGTCATAAGGTCTTAAAATCATCGTAAGTTTTTTTGTTCCGTTTTGAATAGAATCACTTAATTTATTTGTAATTTGATTTAATACATCACTTTGGTTTAATTTTTGCGAAAATAATTCAGATACATTTGAACTTTTAGAAAAATTAAACTTCTCAACCCCTTTTAAATTAAAAGAATCAACAAAAGAGGAATTTGAATCAGGCTGATTATTAACCACATTTTCATCAAAAGCTTGTTTTACAAGCATATCAGAAGCGCTTGAATAATAATTTTTCTCTAAAATTTGCGGGGTTGGATTTTGAAATTCAACGTTTTCAAATTCAATGCTTGAATTTTCATCTTGAAAGATTTCAAATTCAGATTTTAAATTAGTTTTTTCAAAGTCAGAATCCGAAACATTTATTTTCCCCTTAAAATCAAGATTAGAATCTTTCATTACTTCAAAATGATTTTGTTTTTGCACTTGATTTGAATTTTTGATTAAATCATTAATTTTTGCAACCGTTTCAGGATTTAATTTTAAATCTTTCAAATCTGTTGATTCAAAAATTGATGAAATTTCTTCTAACTCTTGCGGGTTAAATTTGTTGTTTTTGATAAATTCTTCTAAATTCTCCTTTGTTAAATTTGCAAAATTCTGCGAATTTTCAAAATTATTTCCATTCCCGTTTGAAAATTCAACATTCTGAACCTTAAGAGTCCGGGCAACGGCGTTTTGCAATAAATCTTGCGATTCATCAAGCGCAAAATCGCCGTTTCCACTTCTCTCCTTAGTTTCAGCCGACGAAGAAGAAAAAACCGGTGACGGCTCTACAAATGAGCTATAATCTATGTTACTTAAGATTTGACTTTCATACGAGGTTTTATTTTCTTCATTGTTTTCTGTTTGATTATCAAGCAATACATCTTTTCCTTGAAAATTTTCAGGATATTGAATATTTTCAAAATTATCGTTTTTTAAATTATCTTTTTTATTGTTTTGATTCTTTTTATTTTCACTATTCAAAGTATCATCAGGATTTTGTTCTTCACAAGTATTTTTAATTTCGCCTTTAGAATTTTCATCATTTTGATTATCTTCTATCCTGCTCTTTGCTTTCATCAATTTTATCTTTTTGTTTATTTGTTGTGTTTCTTTTTTCCTCAATTTCTTTTTTTTCTTGAAGTTCTTGTGCTTCTTTTTTTGAATCGTTTTTTAATTCTTCTTTTAGTACGTTTTTTCTAAAATCTTCTTTTGAATCAAGACTTGTTATGTTTTTTGTTTTTTTAGCGGTATTTGAAGCCGGTTTATTTGTCTGAGTCATTTTATCAACAAAATTTGTATGAATTTTTTCAGCATTAGCACTCATTTTATCATTCATCACGCTTGAAAAGTTTGCGCCTGAAATATCTTGCTTTTTTGCATTAGCAAGTTTTAAACTTGCTTTTTCAAAATTTTGTGCAGAATTTAACATTAATTCAATATTTGATTTTGTTTTAAGTGCTAATGATTCAGCCATTTTTCCCTTTTTTAACAGAAAACTTTTCGTCTTGTTGAAACAATATCATCAAGTGTTTTTGTTTCTTCTAACAGAAATTCTCTGTCATATTTTTCTTTTTGTTTTTCTTTTAATTTTTCCAATGTTTTAACTTCAATATAGGCATTTTTTGCAATAAGCTGCTGATGTGTTAATTCTTTGAATGTATTTTCAATCATTTCTTTTTGCGCTTTTATATCTTGCGAAAGCTTATTTGAATAGGCTCTGAAACTTGTTATCATTTCAATATTAAAATTGCTTTGATTAACATATTCATCTGCTTGTTTTTGAATATTTTGAAAATTTTCAACAATGCGCTTCAGCGCTTCTTTTTGTTTATTATAAATATTCATAATCCTTGCAAGTTTGATTCTTTCATCTTCAAGAACCTTTTGCTTTAAATTAAGCACGCTCTCAAGGCTAAATTGAAACCTCCTCAAAACTAAATTCTATCCCCATATCTTTTTTAACATTTATTACATTTTAACTATAACGAAGATTGATTCTTTAATCATCATCTATACATTTGAAAAAACTTTAATGATTTTTGCAAAAAATAATCCGTTTAAACTAGAAAAAGCAAAAATTACTTTAACCCATATAAAATAATAAACCAATAATTAAATCCAAAGCCAAAATATAAACCGTACACAAAATTGCAGATTTTGTTGTTGATTCACCAACATTTTTTGCGCCTCCACGGGTATTATAACCCGTTGTCGCACAAACAAGCGCAACAACCGCCCCAAAAATCAAACCTTTCAACAAACTGACATAAATATCTTTTAAAACCAACATCAACCAAACGGAATTAAAATATCGAATCGGATGCAGATCAATAGAATAAAAAGCGACAATCATCCCGCCCAGAATTCCAATAAGTTCCGATAATAAAACAATGCAAAAACAAGAAACAGCTCCTGCTATTATTCTTGGGGCAAAATAATAGCCAATTGAATCAACTTTTAATACATCAATAGCATCAATCTGATTTGTTACCTGCATGTTGGCAACTTGCGCCGTTATTGCAGTTCCGGCACGCGCAGCAAGGGCAAGTGCCGCAAAACCGGGGGCAATTTCACGAATTAATGCTACAGCTAAAAAACCTCCAATATAACTATCTGCTCCCGACATTAAAAACTGCTTTGAAACCTGAAGCGCAATTGTGGAAGCTGAAATAAAAACAATTGAAAGACAAATTCCCAAAGAATCAAAACCAATTGCGGCAATTTGACTAAAAACTTCACCCAAACGCAAATTACCTTTAAAAACATATTTTAAAGATATAAAAAAGTTTTGAACACATTGCCCTAAGAAACTTATCATGCCTTTGATTATATATGTTAAAATTAAAAAAAGCTAGATTTTTCATTATTTTTTTTATAAAATACACTTATGATAGTATTCGATACATTATTTGCACTTGTAACTATATATATCTTTATTTATTGTGTTTATCAACTTTTTTTCCTCATTAAAGCTTACGATATTGAAAAATATTTCAAAATGCAGGAAAAAACAAGGAACATGATAGTAGATAAAAACATGCTCGCTGTTGTAATCTACGCTACTTCAAAAGACAAAAATCTGGAAAAATTATTATCCACCTTAAACAATCAAACCTATAAAAAAGAAAACTACGAAGTCCACGTTGCATACCAAAAAGACCAAACCGACAATTCTTTGTCAAAAGATTATATTCAAGGCGCTAAAATCCATGATATTCAAAATTCGGATTATTTTTCAAAAGACAAAGCAATCAATCTTTTATTAGACAAATTAATTGAAGAAGATAAATTCAGCGCTTTTGTTTTTTTGGGCGCAGACAGAGTAATAGGTGAAAAATATTTAGAAAACGTTAATAAATCTATCCAGGGTTCAGGCGTTTACACGGGTGCAAGGGTTTCAATCAATGAAAACCCCCAGCTTGCAAAAGAAATCAAACAGGCAATCATCCAAGCCTATTTAAAATACACAAATTTAACCTCCAACCTTACACGTTCAATGTTTGACTTGTCTTCTCAAATTGATGGCGGCAACGTAGTTGTAACATCAGATGTTATCAAAAAAATCGGCTATGTCGGACTTGAGGACAAGACTTCCGAGCTTGAATTTTCTCTGGACCTTGCAATTAATGACGTCAAAACAAAATACTCTCCTTATATAATTTCAGCGGTTGATGTTAAAAACTACGATTTTTCATCTCCCTTATTAAGAGATAAAATAACTCTTTTTATTCATTATTTCCCAATTTTAATCTTTAAAAATAATTCCTACCGCGAATTTATCATGTTCTTATTAAAACCTAATTCGCTTTTTATCATTTTTTCATATTTAGTTTTAGGATTTTTAGCACTGACA
>CAPYQR010000036.1:0-6452 GCA_948742005.1 uncultured bacterium | reverse complement strand
CATCTCCCGCAAAACTAATTGATAACACTTTTTATACGCTATCATTATTTTTATTAATTAATTTTATAATTTCCGTTAAAGTTACAAAAATGAACACGGGAGAAATTTTCTGGCTTTTGTTTTACCCTTTGTGTTTAACCTGGCAAAAAACAAAACTCTTGATTAACGCGCTCACAATGCGCTCAATCATCAACAGCAGGTACGAAGAAGAAAACATCAACTCCGCAACAATTAACGCAACAATTTATAACGGCAAAAAAGACGTAAGCTGTAAATTAGACCTTGTTTCAGAAGACGGCATGAGAAAAGTAATCTTTAGAGAGGGAAATCGTTTTATTACAACCGATTCATTCTTAAGAATGTATGATGCAATGGTTGATATGACATACAAACTTGAATCCAAAGGAATAATTCTTAAAACATGCCAGAATTGCCAAAATTTCACTCTTCGTCCCGATGGAACTCTTGATTGCCTGAATGGCAAATGCCAGGTTTCAGGGGCAGAAATTCTAATCTGGAACGGATGCCAATTTTTCCGCGGAAAAGAAAAATAAAAAATATCACAATAAAATATATTGTGATATTTTAGTATTTACAAATTAATTTTTAAACAAAATTCAAACCTACAAAATAAAATGCAGATAGCTTTTATCAATCTGTTCCTGTTCAATTCCGATATATCTTAATGTTGTCTGGGGGTTTGAGTGGTTGAATATTTTTTGCAGCATTACAACATCTTTATATTTTTTGTAATAATGATACCCGAAAGTCTTTCTCATTGTATGAGTACCGACTTTTTCCTCCAGTCCTAAATCACTGCATGCGGATTTAATAATTCTATAAGCACTAAACCTATCAATTCTATTATTGAATCTTGTTTTGAATAAGGGGTCTTTCAGAGCTTTTCCTTTTGTAAATTCATTCAACATAGGCTTTAATTTTGCATTAATAGGAAACTTTTTAAACTTTCCTGTTTTTCTTTCGTTGATTTGAATATAAGTTTTATTCCTGACATCTTCAACATTCAGCGCAACAATATCAGATATTCTAAGCCCGCAATTTATTCCAAGCGTAAATAACAATAAATCTCTTAAACTTTTTTTTGTAAAATAGTCCTCAATTTTTTGTAAATGTTTAAGATTTCTAATGGGTTCAACTGTTGTCATGATTTTTCCTTTCTTTTTTACTTCCATGAAGTATTTTGAAACAAATCATGTATAAAGCAACTCTTAGTTTGATAATTTGTACATTATCTAAAGTTTCTAATATGGTTTCAAAAAAATTGAAAGAACTTTGTGCTATAATTACATTTGTAATATAGTGCGAAATTTTAGGGCAAGATGTTATGATGAAACAGAACAAATTGAATTTGCTTTGAATGATATTAACACGGCAATCAAACTTGAATCTCAAAATAGTGAGTTTTATTTTAAAAAAGCAGAAATATTGCAAAAACAAAAAGCTCTTGAATATTTAAATAAAGGAACTGAAATTATAAAAAATTCAGACAAGCTCTACTTTGAAAGAGGAATGATTTATTGTGATTATTATAATGATTACAATAGGGCTGTTGTTGATATTGATAAGGCAATAGAGTTAAAAAACGATGTTGCAAGATATTACCATTATTGCGGTTATTCGTATGATGCGGAAAGTTGGAATGACAGAGGCTGTATTAATCGTTCTTATTTCAAAAATTTCAACGAAGCGCATTAAGCGACTGTCAAAAAGCAATATTAAACGAACCGACAAACCCTAATTTTATATCTAATTTAGGATAAAACGGCTAATATTCTTGGAGGTTATTATGAAAACGAGCTTGTTAATACTATAAAATTATTACGAACACTCGCAAGTCCGAATTGAAGAAAAATATAGAAGCTTAAAAGCATTTCCTCTTTCTGTATTATATTTCGGTTATCATAATAATTCTCCTATGGTGCAGTTGAGTGTTTTTGGGATAAATAATCCATCCATATTCACTCCCTCATGTTTAAGCAATCTAATTTTCGTTTTTATTCCGCCTGCATATCCTGTTAAACTGCCGTTTGAGCTTACTACTCTATGACATGGAATTATAATAGAAATCGGATTATGCCCTATAGCACCGCCAACGGCTTGTGCTGACATCCTTGTTTTACCTTGTTCTTTAGCGATAATTTTTGCAATTTCACCGTATGTGTAAACTTTTCCGTAAGGAATTTCGCAAAGTATCTGCCAAACCCTTTGTCTGAAATCATTTCCGATGGGTGCAAGAGGAAGTTCTGAAATTTCAGGTTTTTCACCCCTAAAATATTTATCGAGCCACGATTTTGTCTTTTTAAATATTTCAAGTTCATTATTTTCAAACATTTCAGAATCTACCGTATCGCCAAAATATTTTTGTCCCTCCATCCAAAGTCCGACAAGATTTTCTTTTTCATCACAGGCAAGAGTAATATTCCCGATTGGAGATTTATAATTGGTTTTATAATACATTTTACTTGCCTTTATTTTTAATTGGTGCATAGTCTTTCATGTCCTCAATCGCCCCTCCTGCAACAGCCCAAAAATAAAGGCTTGCAACAGAACAATAAGGTGAAAATCTTTTTCTGTACTTTTCAAAAAGAGGTTTTGTTATTTTTTTATGATGATAAACCATCCTAATACCCCTTTGAATAGCTAAATCATCATAGCTGAATACATTTTTTCTCTCCATACAAAACAATAAAAGCATTTCAGCAGTCCAAACCCCGATGCCTTTTAAAGATGAAAGCTCTTTTATAACTTCTTCATCTGTTTTTTGCCAGATAGCATCTAAATCAAATTCATTATTTTTAATTTTGTTTGCAAAATCTGTTATATATTCAGCTTTTTTAAAAGTCATTCCGAATGATTGCAGCTTTTCAATTCCTGCATTCAATATCGTATCTGCATTTACGATTTTTAAATCAGTTTCAATTCTATTCCAAATTGTCGCCTGTGCTTTTGTTGAAATTTGCTGTCCTACGATATGATGAACAACAGCAGAAAATAAATCTTTATCGATTTTTCTTTCAATATGTCCGACTTTATCAATCACAAATGCAAGTTTTTTACATTTGCTTTTTAAATATTCAGTTTCTTTTTCATTATATTTGAAGTGCATTTTGACAGTTACCTTTTATTTATAACAAATCCAAACACAACAAAACCCTCATACAAAGAGGGTTAAATCTGGGCCCGGAGGGATTCGAACCCACGACCAAGGGATTATGAGTCCCCTGCGCTACCGCTGCGCCACAGGCCCGTGGCAAAACTACTTTATAAATATAATATAAACTTGTTTAAAAATCAAGGAAAAGGTTTTTGAGATAAATTCCATTCTTTATATTAAGAAATGTTAATAAAATATCATAATTTTAATTAAATCGGGCAATTTTTAAATTAAAAAAGTTTTTATTTAATTGTAAGGTTAGTTTATATATTTTTATAGTGGAGGTTAGTTATGCTAGGTGCAGTTTCAGCATTTTCAGGCTCAGGTCAAGGTTTATGCGTGAGCAATCAATACAAAGAATTTACAGGTGGCGGCTACACGGGCTACAGAGGCGCAGGATCATCTGCGCTAAATTCAACGCAAAGAATCGCAACTTATTTAAAAAGAAATTACTCAGGTTCTATTAACAAAGTACAGGATTATTTAGAAGACGGAAAGTTTGAAAAAGCTATCGCCAAATTAGAAGATATAAAAAAATACGCAGAAGAATACGCCCAAGAAGAGGGGTATGAAATTGATGACGACAAAATGTTAACAATTTTAAATAAAGCAGGTGCAAACTATGAAAATTACGCAGATACTAAAGCAAAAAGTTCATTTGCAACAGGTTTGTTTAACGGAATTCCTCTTGTAGGCTTATTCTTTAATTCCAACTCAAAAAATGAAATCAAATCAAAACTAAATGGTGAAAAAGTTGATTTAGCTGATAAAATCAAAGAAAGCGCAGGAAAAACTTTATCATCAGCCGCTTTTGGTCTTGCTCTTTCCTTGACTCCATTAGGCTGGGCTGCTATTCCTCTTTCTATCGCAGCAGGCTTTGGTCAAAATGCAATTAAAGATTGGGTTAACGCTCAATAAACAAAAATAATAAAAATGATTTTCCTCCTGACTCTAAAAATATAGCCATAATCAGTAAAAAAATATCCTCTAAGAATTATTCTTAGAGGATATTAACCTTTTTATAGACTTTAATTTATAAATCCTGGTCAAGTCTGCTTTCTTTTTTTCTAAATTTCATATAATCATTACCCGGGAAAATTACATCACCTGTAAGTAATATATATATTGTTTTAGCTTTTGCAATATCAAAATCGGTCAACGGTGCAACTTGATATGCAATATCAATTAATTTTTGTTTGTCGGATTCATCAGGACTGTAAACCAAAGGTTCAATATTTTTAATTTTTCTGGTGTCGCTTGTATAGATTACGTTATCTTTTTTTGTAAAAGGAACGCCCGCCATATCATAGGTTTCGCCTGTGGGAAGAGAATATTTATGGAAAACAATTCTTGATTTTTCAGGTTTTTGACGCCAAGCACTGTAGGAAATTTTATCAACTCTTGCATAAAACTCTGTTCCTTTTGGATATAACAAAGTTCCTTGTTCGCTAAAAACATCATCGCTTGCAGTGAAAACATATTCTGTTGCCATTAAATCATTTCTTGAACTTACTTCGGTCAAAGATGTTCCGATTAAGATATTCCCCGCTTCAATTACTTTTTTGGTATCGTAAATTTTTACTTTGTTATTTGAAGCAAAATCAACAAGACCCAGAGTATTATCTCCTAAAAAAGTTGCCTTTTTGCCATAATAAGGAGTGCTTGATGTAGTTTTAGAACCGATTCTGTAAGTTTCTTTAACCAAATCAAGATTTTGCGCAACTCTGTCAAACAAAACAGCAGCTTCTGCTCTTGTTAAATTTTTAGACGGATTAAATTTCATTGCATCAGGATAATTTACATAAATTCCGTTAGCAACATTTTTGATATATGCTCTTTTTGCCCAAAGCGGGATTTTTGAATAATCGTCAAATTGAGTAATATCCGCTGCTTTATAATCACCTTTTGTAATATTTGCAATCATACTCATTGTTTCATTGTGATTAATACTTGCCGAGGGTTTAAAAGTTTTATCAGGATAACCAAAAGCCATTGCAATTTGTTCAGATACTTTAATACTTCTTTCATTAGGGGTTGTGTTGTGAACGTCTTTAAAGTTTGTTTTTTGGACAACACTTTCATCCTGGCGTCTGATAACTTTTAGCAAAGAATTAACAAATTCTCCTCTTGTCATAGCACTTTCAGGGTTAAATTTATTACCGTCAACAATTTGAATATAGTTGTTTTGAATCGCTCTGATAATCTCAGAACCTGCCCAGTAGCCCGACTGAACATCCGTTATTTCAAGCGCATGAGCACTTGAAAACGCTAAAAAAGCAAGTGAAACAACAAATAATTTCTGAATCTTCTTCATTTAATACCTCATAAAAAATAATTTGATGTTTAAATTTTACAATAATATCTGTTTAAAATCAATTGATTTCATTTAAAATCAAATTACAATCAATATTTAAACATTTGGAAGTCTTGCAATTTGTCATTCTTTTGTGCCACAAACAAGGTCTGCAGGGAATATCATTTTTAATTATTTTTATATTATCGCACTTTGGAACAAGCTTTAATTCATTAGTCGGCGCAAAAACGGCAAAAATCTCCGCCCCCACACATACCGCAGCATGCAAAGGCGCAGAGTCGACACAAATAACACTTTTAGATTTTTTCATAATCCATGCCAATTGTTTTAAATTTTTTGTTTTATTAAAAAAGTTAATAAAATTTGGGTTTGAAGATATTTTTTCATTTTGCAAAATATCGTCAATTAAATCCTTGTCATCATTTGTTCCGAGTAAAACAACTTTCTTATCCTTTTCAAGCAGCCCTTCAATTAATTTATTCCAAAAAGATACCCCGGGGCATTTGAAGATATTTTTCAAAATCGACATTTTCGAAACCCCCGGATGAATACAAATAAATTCTCCATCAAGTTCATTAATAATTTCAAATGTTTCATCAACATCATCATCGCAAACTTCAATCGAAGGATTTGAATATTCAACCTCAACAACAGGCTCAACAAGATTATGGTACATTTTGCCTGCATATTGATTTTCGTTTAGCTCAACTTTTTTTGTTAATAAAAAATCTAATTGAGATTTATATCCGATTCTCTCCCTTATCCCTGTTAAAAACAAAATAAGCGCAACCAGAGGATTTTTACCTGAAGAAATAACACAATCATAATTTTTAAACCAACAAGATGTAATAAAATTAATCATGTTCAAAATTTTCGCAAAACCCTGCGCCTTAATATCGACACAAATAACATCATCAATATCACAAGATAAATTTTTAATGCTTTTTGCTCTCGGTTCTAAAG
>CAPYQR010000035.1:10853-12311 GCA_948742005.1 uncultured bacterium | reverse complement strand
TTCAAACTTTCGTTTAAGAAAAAAATATGCTAGAATTATCATGTTTATAGCATAACAGGCGCAATATCAGCATTAATCACCGTATTTCCGAGTTTTATAAAACCGTTATCGACATTTGCTTCAATAATATTCATGGGATTTGCACCCATAAATGTTGCAACAAAAGTATTTGCAGGTTTATTATAAATATTTTCAGGCGTGTCGATTTGTTGAATCACACCGTCATTCAAAACAACAATCCTGTCTCCCATCGTCAAAGCTTCGGTTTGGTCGTGGGTAACGTAGATAAATGTTGTTTTAAGCTTTTTGTGAAGTTTTTTAATTTCCGAGCGCATTTGATTTCTTAACTTAGCATCCAGATTTGACAACGGTTCATCCATCAAAAAAACCGCAGGCTCACGCACAATCGCACGCGCAAGGGCAACCCTTTGTCTTTGACCGCCTGAAAGTTCTTTTGGACGGGCATTTAGGTAATCATCCAATTTTAAAATTTCAATTGCTCTTTTGATTCTTCTATCTATTTCACATTTTGCCGTGTTTCTGACTTTTAGGCTTAATGCAATATTTTCTTTTACGCTCAAATGCGGGTAAAGCGCGTAACTTTGAAAAACCATGGCGATGTTTCTATCTTTAGGGGAGATTTTGTTGACAGTTTTATTGTCGATTTTAACATTTCCTGAGTTTTGTTTTTCCAACCCTGCGATGATTCTAAGCAAAGTGGATTTACCGCAGCCTGAAGCACCTACAAGTACGATAAATTCACCGTCTTTGATATTTAAACTAATATCTTTTAAGATTTCTTTTTTGTCAAAACTTTTTGAAATTTTTTCTAAAACAACTCCCGCCATTTGCTTTCCTTAAATCCTACCCTTAAAATTCTATTGTTTTAATGGTAACACGAAAGTAAACATCGTGCCAAAATTTTGTTTTGAATAGACCCAGATATCGCCCCTGAAATCTTTAATATAATTTTTTAAAAGATTTAACGTAGCTTTTAAGCCAATCGGACGTTTTGTTGAACCTTTATAGTAAGTATTGAAAATATTTTCAAGTTCATCGGGCGCAAAGACCAAATCTGTAATTTTTGCTTCAAATAATGCAAATTTAGTATTATCCAGTGTATCATTTGCTTCAAATTCCATGGTCTGCAAAAAATCAATCGGAGGATGCCCGATATTCAGTGAACATTTTCCTAAATTTGAAAATCTGATAAAAATTTCTAAAATGCTTCTTAGGATATATTCAACAATTTCAGAGTCCAAAAAACAATCCCTCTGCGTTAATTTTGAATAATCCAGAGAAAAAATAACCTTTTTATCTTCTATGTCTTTTTGATAAACCCGCTCAATTGATTTTATCAAAGAAATTAAATCAAAAGCTTTATAATTATAGTTAAATCTTTTTGATTCCGCTTTAAAAAGGGCGAAAATCTTTTCAAGGTCATAGTTTAAATCTCTT
>CAPYQR010000035.1:4446-10843 GCA_948742005.1 uncultured bacterium | reverse complement strand
GTTTATGATATTTAAATATTTTTTCTGCTTTTCGCTTAATTCTCCGCCGATTCCATCAAGCAATGCTCTTGAAAAACCGCTTATTGTTACAAGAGAAGATAAAATATTTCCCGAAGAATCAAGCAAGAAGTCGTTTTTGCCATCTATTATTTTTTGGGCGGTTTCATATTTTTCAATAATTGTCTTGTGTTCTTTTTTATAAGCTGTAACATTACGCGCGCAAACATAGACCTTATCTGATTCGGGATTTCTGTTAACCGTAATCTCAAGCAGAGAGGATTTATCATCTTTTCCTTTTGGAATTGATTTAATCTGTCTTGCACAGGAATCTTGAAGAATATCATTAAGCATCCTTGTTCCGTTTTCAACGAAATCAGAGAAATATTTCCCGACAATGTCAAATTTTTTAAGGTTATAAATTTCTAAAACCCTTAAATTAACGTCAATAATTCTCCCGTCTTGTTCTAAAACAAAAATACCGTCCGGCAATAAATCCAGATTTGTCTGAGTTTTCTCTGCCTTAAATCGATTAAGCAATTCGATTTCACCTTTATGCTATAAACATGATAATTCTAGCATATTTTTTTCTTAAACGAAAGTTTGAAAAAGCTTATTCTTTGTAATTATTAACAATTAAATTGAAATTAGCTAAAATACTAATACAATAAGGATACTATGAAATTTTTTAAAATAAAAAAACAAAAAAACAAGACAATTTTTCTGATTAATTGTGAAATCATCGACCAAAATTTCATGACAGAAATAGAAAAACATATCAAACCCGATTCAAAAATCGGACTTGATATGAAAAACGTCAAAACAATAAAATCAAATAAATTTATTGAATTTTTACTAAAAGATAAATTTAAGCTTTTTAATCTTAAAAACGAAGTTTTGATTTATTTATTTTTAATAATGAAAAACGGATTTTTAAAAACATATCTAAGTGAAAATGATTTTAGATTTGAAAAAAGAGAATTTATCAAAAGACGGTTTCAAGTAGCCTGAGATAAGACTTGTAGAGTTTAAATAATACTAAAGAATTATTAAAACTTAACAAACTTGACTAAACTATTTACTAATTCATACAAAAAGCGTAAAATGACAATATAACGATATATAATTAACAAAATAAGGAATGAAATAAAAATGACTGTTAGAAAAATAAGCGCAGCAACACTGCTTTTAGCATATTCTTTTTGCCAAATAAGCGCAAGCGCAATCGGATATGACGGAGATGTTGAGCATTTACAAGTTGATAAGCATTCCAAAATCAATCTTGTCAAAATTACACAATCAGGCAATGTTATCCAAAAAGACAATTACATTGTTGTTAATTTTGCGCAAAATTTTAACTCAAAATATTATAAAGACGGTGATTATGTTCAATTTACATTTGAAAATGACTTAAGAACACAAGAAGGAACATTAATAATCCCATGCAATTCTTCTTTAATTGCAAGAATTTGTCTAATTGAACAGCCGAAGTGGTTTTCAAGAAACGCAGAAGTTTATTTAGAATTTACCAATATCGTTTTACCTGATGCAACCTCAATCCCTGTTTCACTTGAAATGGCAGGAAAGAAAAAACATCTTCAAAAAGGTGCAAAAGCAACAGCAGGCAAAATCGCAGCCTATACCCTGACAATCGGCGGCATAGGTTCAGGCTTAGGCGCAGCTTTCGGTACTGCGGCAGGACAAACAATCACAGGGCTTATCATCGGCGGTTCAATCGGCGGCGGAGTCGGACTTGTTTCAGGGATAGTTTCCCCCGGGCTTCATTACAAGGCAAAACAAGGCGATAAATTGATTCTTGAAGTAAAAGATAACTTAAAAGTTCCCTGTCAATAAGTTAAGTTAAATTTTATCTGACTTTATTTTCATTCCCTGAAATTAATCGTTTAATATTTTCCCTGTGTAAATAAACGATATAAATCGCAGCAATCAAACAATAAACAACATAACCGATTGGGTTTTTGAATAAATACATCAAAATCGGAGACAAAACAAGCGCAACAATAGAGCCAAGGGAAACATATTTTGAAATATAAGTTATAATTCCCCATACAAGAGCAATTGTTAAGCCCACCAGAGGATTCAGCGCCAAAATCGTTCCAACACCTGATGCAACGGATTTTCCACCTTTAAATTGCAAAAAAACAGGCTTTGAATGTCCGATAATTACAAAAACAGCGCAAATAACAGCATAAACCCCGTAAATATCAGGAGCAAAAATTTTCGCGACAACAACAGGAATTGCCCCTTTTAAAGCATCCAAAAGCATTACGATAAAAAACCATTTTTTCCCTAAAACCCTCTTAACATTAGTAGCTCCTGTTGAACCCGAGCCGATTTTTCTGATATCTTCTCCTGTTTTTGCTTTGACTATTAAATATCCCGTTGGAATTGAACCGATTAAATAAGCAAAAACCGCAAATAACAATATTTTCACTGCAAATAACATTTTAAACTGCTCCCCTTTTTTAAATTCCTTAGTTTTTATCCCCCTTAGGACGATAAGAAACAACAATAGGCGTTCCTTTAAAACCGAAATTTTCTCTTAATTTTTTAGATAAATATCTTTTATAATGGTCTTGAATCAAATCTTTATTATTAATAAAAATAACAAAAGTGGGAGGATTGTTTTTAGCCTGGGTTGAATAATAAATCCTTAAAGCTTTCCCTTTGATTGATGTCGGAGGATTCAGGTTATAAGCTTCGTTTATAACTTTGTTCAATAATCCTGTAGAAACCCTTTTTTCGCGTTCTTTTTGCACCATATCCGCAATTTTAAAAATCGAATCCAATCTTTGACCTGTTTTTGCGCTTATAAAAATTTTTTGCGCATAATTTAAAAAAGGCGCTTCTTTTTCAATTTGCTCTTCAAATTTGTGCGTTTGAACATTTTTAACCAAATCCCATTTATTAAACGCGAGAATCAAACCACACCCTGCGCTTTCGGCAATTGATGCGATTTTTTTATCCTGATCAGATAACCCCTCGGCAGAATCCACAACCAAAAGCGCAACATCGCACTCTCTTATTGCCCTGATTGCCCTATCAACCGCAAACATCTCAACGCCGTAATCAACTTTTGATTTCTTGCGAATTCCTGCGGTGTCAATGAGTCTGTAAATTTTATCTTCAAAAACAACCTCTTCATCAATCGAATCCCTTGTTGTTCCCGAAACAGAGGAAACAATCGCTCTTTGTTTTTTTAAAAGATTATTTAAAATTGAACTTTTTCCCGCATTCGGCTTGCCGACAATTGCGATTTTCAAAGGAGTATTCTCATCTTCTGCAAAATCCTCCTGTGCTATAGGCTCAATATCATCGGTAATTAAATCCAATAAATCACCAACTCCGCCATCACCATGTAAAGCTGATAAAAGATGCATATTATCAAAACCCAAAGCCCAGAATTCACTTGCTAAATCCCTTTGTGCGCTTGAATCAACTTTATTTACAACAAGCAGAACTTTTTTATCAATCTGGCGAAGCTTGTTTGCAATGTCGTAATCATAAGGGTTTAAGCCTGACTTAGCATCAACGATAAATAAAATTAAATCCGCTTCATCAAGCGCCAAATCAACCTGTGCATTGATATTTTTAACAAATTCATCATCGTTGCCCTCGACAATTCCGCCTGTATCAATCAGGATAAAATCCTTTCCCTGCCAGCAAGCATCAATATAAATCCTATCACGCGTGATATTAGGCATATCATCAACGATAGATAATCTTTTACCCGCTATTCTATTGACAAGAGTCGATTTTCCGACATTAGGACGACCAACAACAGCTATTACTTTTTCTTTCATAGAAAAATTATACTATAAAATATTCTACATTATTAAATATTGTTAACTTTTTTATCAATTTTTCATACTCACAGGTTTTATAAAAATATCAGGTGATATTTTCAAAAGGAAAAATAATGAAATTAAATTCGATAAAATTAATCAATAACTTTTCTACATTAAAATTAAATCAAAATATTCAAAAAAATGCAAAAATTACATTCAAAGGTTCAATTAACGAAGATTCCTTTGAAAAATCATCCGCGATAAACCAAGAAAATAAAACAATTCTTTACGAGGAAAACGGAAGATTTATCGAAACAGAATCCGCTAATGAAAAATACAGATATACACAAAACCCTTATGTTTTTTTAGATACAATCAGATTTGAAAATCCTCAAAAAAAAATATATAACTTTAATTGATGGCAAATTTGCAAAAGAAGAAATAAAAGACAATAAAGAAGCGCAGGATTTTGCAAAAGACGTATTGGAAAACTTAGCTATGACCAAGTTTTTATTAAAGCATAACAGAAAAGAGTTTATTGAATTATTTTGCGAAGAAACGGGTTTTCCTGATTTAAAAACGGTCAGAAAAAACATGGAATCAGAAATTACAAACGCAATACATAAACTTGCAAAGCAAAACGATTTTGATGTTTGTTTTATAGGTTATGATAAAAATTGCTCAATGGGCAGAACCATGGCTTTACCGGGACGCGATTGCGATGGATTATTTATGATTATTGACACTTCAAAGCATAAAGACAAACCCTGGCTTGCAGCAGCAACAAGATGGCAGTTTAAAGATATTGTCAATCAAAGAATATTAAACACTCCTGCAGGGTCTTTGCCTGAAGTTTTATCGCTCGATTTTATTGAAGACGGGTTAAATCTTGCAGATTATGCATATAAAAAAGAAAACTTTACAAAAGAAGATTTAGCACGTTTTAGTGCAAATATTAAAGACGATTCCAAAGATTTTGTAAAATGCGCGGAATTTAATCTAAGATTAGTAAAACATTTAAAAAACGACATAGAAACAAGAGATAAATTCTACAAAACTTCAATGTTTGTTGAATTAGTCAGAAGCGGCTGTATTCTTGAAAATAATCTGCCTGATAAACTAATGGAAAAAATCAAAAAATCACCTTTGTATCAATTCAGCAATCTACAAAGACAAGAAGCTTTTGAAAACATTCCCAAAGAAAAACATCTTAAAAGAATTGAATTTTTAAAAGATTTTGACAATTTAAGCACAGAAAAACAATTTGAAATCATTAAAGATATGATTTATTCATCCTTGCATATAAGAAGTGCAGAGAATGAAGGGCTTTTTGTAAATATCAATTCAAAAGGCGAAGATGAAATGGGAAATATATTAGAAATGTATGATTTATTAATGAACACTCCCTGCATTGATTAATCAACAATCGCTCCCTTAGGAACAACTGTAACGCCGCCAGAAGATACATAGAATCCGCGTTTTAAATCTTCTTCCCTGTTGAAACCGATTTCTGTGTAAGGAGGGATTTCAACATTTTTATCAATTATTGCTCTGTTTATCTGGCTGTGACGTCCTACAACAACATTTTCCATTAAAATTGAATCACATACATTTGAATAGCTGTTTATTCTGACATTCGGCGATAATACACATCCTGAAATTACTCCGCCCGAGATTATACAACCTTGCGAAACAAGGGAATTTTTAGCAACGCCAACGCGTTCTTCTTCGTCCCAGATGAATTTTGCAGGAGGAAAGTTGAAGTTATAAGACCTTAAAGGCCATTTGGAAGAATATAAATTCAACTCGGGAGAATAGGAAAGTAAATCCATATTCGCCTGCCAATAACTATCAACGTTTCCAACGTCTTTCCAATAACCGCGCTCGGTTTCTGTTATCCCGGGGAATTCATTTGTTGCAAAATTATAAACAAAAACTCTTGAGCCATTGTTTAACATATTCGGAATGATATTTTTCCCAAAATCATGAGATGAATCAATATCAAGCGCATCTTTTTTTAATTCTTCGATTAATTTTCCCGAATTAAAAATATAATTTCCCATAGAAGCAAGACATTTAGAAGGGTCATTGGGTAAGTGTTTCGGGGTAGTTTTCGGTTTTTCGATAAACCCTGTTAAGCGCCAATTATCATCAACCTCAATAATTCCATATTCGCCCGCAAGTTCAATCGGAATCGGAATAGCGGAAATTGTTAAATCAGCCTGTTTTTCTACATGGTAATTCAACATCTGGCAAATATCCATTTTATAAATATGGTCGCCCCCAAAAACCGCAACATAGCTAAAATCATCATCTGTTATCTGATTAATGTTTTGATAAATCGCATCTGCTGTTCCCTGATACCAATTTCCATCCGTTCTCATCTGCGCAGGAACTAAATCAACATATTGGTCAATTGAAGATGATAAATTCCATCCTCGCGAAATATGTTTATTTAAAGAATCAGATTTATATTGCGTTAAAACCTTAATTCTATGAAAACCTGAATTAACAAAGTTATTTAAAACAAAATCTATAATTCGATATCTTCCTCCGAAAGGCGCAGCGGATGGAAAGCAGGCGTATATTCC
>CAPYQR010000035.1:0-4436 GCA_948742005.1 uncultured bacterium | reverse complement strand
CTTATATGATGTTAACTGCTAAGGATTTGGGGATTGATTCTTGCCCGCCTGCTAATATCATTGCTAAAACTTTGTTGTGAAACATTTTGACCTGATTCTAAACTGATTGACAAATTTTTCTACATTATTATTTTATTTACTATATTAAACAAAATCAATAATTCAAATATATGTTTTATTAAAGGATTTTATTTAAAAAAGGGCTAATATTCAAAAATATTAGCCCTTATTAAAATTAAATCTTGTTTTAAATTTAAATAATTATTTTATTTTTTCAAAATAAACAACTTCATCAAATTCTTTCCTTGTTTTGACTGTTTCACTTTCTTCCTTGGCATAACCAAGCGTTAACATTGAAAGTAAAACCTGATTATCTTTTAAATTAAGCTTTTGATTAACTTTTTCAACTATTTCAGGGTTCAAAACCGTGGTTTCATTGTAAATTGCACCAATTACGCAAGAATCAATCCCCAAATCCTTAGCAGTTAACATCATATAAGCAACTGCAAACGTAACTTGTTCAACTGTGCGCAACAATACCTTATCATCACCCAATAAAGCAGGATAAAACATTGGTTTTGTCAAAATCTTTTCAACACCTGCCTGCGGTATTCCAAGAGAAAGAAGAGTTTTTGAAAATTCTTCCTCACTCCAGCCGTTCTTATCTGCAATACAGACAATCACCCCTTGAGCATTTTTAACATGCGGCTGGTTTAATGCAAGTTCCGATAAAAGCGCTTTTGTTTCCTCATCCTGAACCAAAATAAACTTCCAGGGCTGGCTGTTCATCCACGAAGGTGCTAAATATCCAGCGCGCAAAATTTTATTATAATCATCAAGTGATATTTTTTTATCCTGATAATCTCTGACGCTTTTTCTTTTTTCAATTAATTCTAATAACATTTTATTTCCTTTTTTTAAATTGTAATTAATTTTACCACGAGCCGCCGCCTCCGCCGCCATGCCCGCCGCCTGAATGACCGCCTCCGCCGCTTGAAGATCTGCCTATTCCACCGTTTGAAGTTGTCGGAATCGAAGCTCTTTGCATATTTGAAGCGAGATTATTAAATGAATGTGTGCTGAACCTTTGTCCACAGTACCAATCGGGATTGTTTAACATTATCGATTCAAATTGCTTAATCCATTGGTCACAAACACCCAAAAGATAAGCATAAGGCAGAATTTTATAGAAATATTCAGGATTTTGCCTTGTTAAATTTTCAAGTCTGTGTTTTTCAGCGACTTCAATAAATTTTTTCAAACCCAGAAGCTCACTTGCGATTTCAACCCCTCTTTTATTTCTTTTCGCGATTTGTTTAATGCAAATAATAGAAATCACAACCGCAGCAGCGCCAAATAAAACCAAAGGAGCTCTTGAAAAATTAAATCCTGTAGCTTGAAACAAAATTAATGTCGGAATTCCGCCAAAACCAAGCGCCCAGATTGCAACAAAAAGATTTTTAGGATTTGCTGAAAATACAGAAATTGCAATCATCGGGAAAAGTATTAACGGGCCAAAGCGGAATATTGAAACAAAATCGCAGCCTGCAGCCAAAAATAACGTCAGGAATAATGTTCCTAAAGCGCACAAGGACATAACAATCTGATAAGAATTATTGAGCGAATTTTTATCAAGGAATAAAACACGTCTTTCATTTGCCGCATCAATTAATTTTTGACAGCTTGAATAAAAAGTTTTAGACACTTGAAGCTCCATAAGGCTTGTTGAATTTTGTCCGTTTTCAAATAAATTTTTAAGGAAAATCTTCTCAATGCTGTTTTTGCCATCATAATCTTTAACTTTTATAATTTCAAAATCACTTTGTTCAGCCATTTCCTTAATTTGAATATAACCTTTGCCCGCAAGTTCAATCAAAAGCGCTGTGATTGATTTTTCAGATGCTTTTTCCTTTAAAACAATTTCAGATTCAACGCAATTGATATTTTTAGGCGGATAAAACGCTACAACAGGCGTAACATGTTCGTCTTTTCCGACTTTAAACCAGATAAACAAAGTGATTAAAGTTAAAATTATAATTCCCGACAAAACTAAAATTTCATTATTTGAAGATGCGTTTTCATTTGTAAAATATCCGGAGGGAACTTCAATCCTGAGTGTTATTCCCTCACGGGGAGCAAGGGGTTTTGTTATTTTTCCGTTTATTGTATTTCCTAAAATTTGATATTGCGCAGTGTTGTTAAATCCTCTTTTTCCATATCTTCCAACAGATAAACCCGCTTTTGAATAATCAAATTCTTTAGGCATTGTTACGCTGAAACTTGCGTTTTGAATATCCGTATCCCAATCTGTTCCGATAATATTATAATAAAACTCGTTTTTTGTATCTTTAATTATATAAGTATATTTTATTCTATATTGCTTTAAACCCCTAACTAATCTATTAGCATTGCCGAGTTTTAGTGTAAGATTGGAATTATTAAAATTTCTTGAATGAAGCTCGGTTGCGGAAATATCTTTAATAGAAGCATCAATCAAAGGAATTCTCCTAAAAATCCCGTGGGAAGGGTTTGTAAAATTAACCGTAATGTCCTCAATTACATCAACAGTTTTATTTTCATTTACATTAATATTTACATTGTAATTTTGAATATAAAAATTTTCTGCAAAAACAGGATTTTGCAAAAAAACAGATAAAATTACACCAAACAGTCCAAATAAAAATTTTTT
Source organism: uncultured bacterium (assembly GCA_948742005.1). Lineage (GTDB taxonomy): Bacteria > Cyanobacteriota > Vampirovibrionia > Gastranaerophilales > Gastranaerophilaceae > RUG14156. Next base: position 1,747 of record CAPYQR010000035.1, on the reverse strand, counting down.
CATTAAAAATCCACCTTTACATTTTCTCTTTGACCAACTTCAATTTCAAACATTTTTTCTTTTTGAAAATTAAACATATTTCCGATAATATTTGTCGGAAAAACTTCCAAAAAAGTATTCAATTCCCGAACGCTTCCGTTATAATATTTTCTTGCGTTTGCAATATCCCCCTCCAATTCATTAAGCTGGTTCATCAAAGCCAAATATGTTGAATCCGCTTTTAAATCAGGATAATTTTCAACGGCAACGTTAAGAGATGAAATTGAATCTTTCAACTGCAAATTTGCATCAATTTTTTGCGAATTGGATAAATTTGAATAATTTTTTGAGCGAAGCTCAGTAATCGCCGTCAAAACCTCTTTTTCATGGCTTGTATATTTTTTAACCGTTTCCACAAGATTCGGAATTAAATCCCATCTTTTTTTTAAATAAACATCCATGGTAGAAAACGCTTCTCTTACATAATTCCTAAGTGAAACTGCTTTATTGTAGGCAAAAATAACATAAAAAACAACAGCAAGAACTGCTAAAATCATCAACAAAAATATGCTCATTAATGTTCTCCTTTTTATCAATAATACTGTTGTTTTCTATTTTAAGCATCATCTTATCAAATTAAAAGCAAAATAATCTGCCGATGAGGGGAATCGAACCCCTGACCTATCGATTACGAATCGATTGCTCTACCATCTGAGCTACATCGGCATGGAAGTTATTATTTTTTGAAAATACAGGGATAATAAAATTTATTATCCCTGAAAAATATATTTAATTCAAAAAGAAACGTGAACTATTTTTTGTTTACTAATTCTTTGAATTTTTTACCTGCAGAAAATGCCGGAACTGTTTTTGCAGCAATTTTGATTTCTTTTCCTGTTTGAGGATTTCTGCCTGTTCTTGCTGCTCTTTTTCTTGATTCAAAAGTTCCGAATCCGACTAATGTAACTTTTTCGCCTTTAGCAACAGTTTTTTGAACTGTTTCTACTAAGCTTGTTAAAACTTCTGCAGCTTCTTTTTGAGTAACTTTTGCTTTTTTTGAAATTTCTTGTACTAATTCTTCTTTGTTCATTTAGAACCCCTTTCTATGTATCTGAAATGATTATATAAGGGATTTGGGCATGTTGCAAGTGTTTTTTTTAAAAAATATATAATATTTTCAATTTTTTCATACTTTTTATTTATTTTTTTAAAAAATGTTGATATAATTTATTTATGACTGAAAAAAATAAAAGATGGTATGAAAAGTCTGTTTCCCTTAAGACTTTTATGAAAATGCTGGAAGAATTGCCGCTTGATGAACAATGTGCACTTGCAATTGACATAATAATTGAAGCATCTTCTATGATGGATAGAGAATGGGATAATATTATTAAAGATGTCGGAGATTATAATCCTAAAGATTTCAAAAGATGGTACGACAAAAACCCGAATCTTCATGTTGCGATTGAATGTTTAAGAGAACTGGATAATTCACAGCGGGAAATTATTGTAAAAAGATTTAGCGGCGAAATTTTAAATATTCAAAATATAATAAAAGAAGAAAGAGAAAAATCGCGCAAAAAAGGCAAAACAAAACAAAAAAGAAGAAACTAGAGGAGGTTTTGATGCCTAAAAATATTCTTTTAACAGGTGCAAGTTCAGGAATCGGCAAAAGTATTGCACAATTATTAATACAAAATGAAGAATATAAGCTTTTTTTAGTTGGCAGAAGATTAAACGATTCTCAATTTTTCAACAATTATTTCTC
>CAPYQR010000034.1:5201-12339 GCA_948742005.1 uncultured bacterium | reverse complement strand
GATTGAAGCTATTTTTACTATGTGTTATAATAGTAGTAGAGCATACTAGATATTACGGCATAAAGATGACAGTACAAGAAATTCTACCCAAAAAAGATGAATATTACATCGGTTTTTGCGAAAAGTATCTTTTGGATTATCTCAAATTAAAAGATACGGTTGAGCGGAAGAATAAGGCTGTTATTATTATTTTTATTTTTGCCTTAATTATAAGCTTAATAGCTTTTTCAAAACCATTATTTGCAAAAACTGACCCGCTTGAAACAAAAATTGAAATCGTTGAACAGGAAGAAGTTTATCTTGAAAAAAACTTTAAGGAAAATATAAAAAATAAATATGCAAATTCTCACATAACATTCCCGACAAAAGGAATTGCTCACATTAAACAAACGAAATATATTAATTCAAAACCGATTAAAATCAATATTGTTGAATTAAATACAAGAGTAAATCAAAATTTAAAAATTAAACCCCAAACCCCATCTAAAAAATTAAACTCAAAAGCAACAGTAAGAAAGCTGGCGCAAAATAATAGAGGAATTGTTGCAATTAATGCAGGATTTTTTAAACCGCAGACCGGTTTGCCCTTAGGAACACTTGTAATCGACGGAGAAATTTTAACAGGACCAATCTATAACAGGAGTGCGATTGCAATTTTTGAAGAGAATAATAAAACTACTTTTAAAATAATGAATGTTTCTTTTGACATTAAAGGCTACACAAAATCCAGCCTGATAAAAATTGACAACATTAACCAGCCAAGAATGCTTTCAACTTATAATCTTATTTATACTTCGCAATGGGGTGAATTTTCTCCTGTTGCACCTGCAAATTGTTACAATATATTGATTCAAAATAATAAAGTTATAAAAATGTCTGCAAATCCGATAAAAATTTCATCAAATGATATTGTTTTGCAAGGACCAAAAGAAATTATAAGACAAATTGCGCGCGATAAAGAAATTTATATTGATATTAAGCTTCCTGCGCAATTAAGCTCAGCAAAACACATAATTGGTGCAGGGCCTTTTTTGGTTCGCGAGGGTGAAATTTATGTTGATGTTAAAACACAGAAGCTAAATGCAATAACGGGGAAAAACCCGAGAAGCGCAATCGGATATAAGAATGATGGAACGCTGATTATTGTTACGATTGATGGACGCGAAAAAAATTCGGTCGGAATGACGTTAACAGAAACTGCAAAGTTGATGAAAAAATTAGGATGTGATTATGCGATGAATTTTGACGGCGGTTCATCAAGCGCGCTGTATGTTGCGGGAAAAATAGTTAATGATGCTGTGAATAAAGAAGGGATTGCTGTTTCAAACGCATTGGTTGTGAGCGAAGAAACGGATGAAATTAAAATTTCAAAATTGGATTAAATTTAAATAAAATAGTTTTGCGGAAAATTATAGAAAAGTTTAAAGGGGTTCTTGATTCAAGAGCCCCTTGCGGAAAACTTTTATTCAAAATATTTTTTATCTTTTATTTCGTCAGGCAAAAACTGCTGAATATAATCAGGGTTGTCGTGTGTATATACGTAGCCTTGTCCAAAGCCGTAATTTTTTGCGGATTTATAATGTGCGTCTCGAAGATGCATTGGGGGCAGGTAATCCGCTCCTTGCTTAATATCTTTTATTGCGTTGTCAATTGCTTTAATTGCGCGGTTTGATTTTTTGGCATTTGCAATAAATTCAACCGCCTGCGCTAAGGTTATTCTTGCTTCGGGCATTCCAAGATGTTCAACGGCACGAAGCGCGGCTTCGGCGATTAATAAAGCGCGAAAATCGGCATTTCCAACATCTTCAGAAGCAACAACAATTAATCTTCTGGCGATAAATCTCGGGTCTTCGCCTGATAAAAGCATTTTTGCAAGATAATAAATTGCTGCGTTCTTATCTGAACCTCTTAAACTTTTTTGAAAAGCGCTCGCGTAATCATAATGTGAATCTATAGAATATCTTATGGAGGATTTTTGCAAAAGTGCTTCAATTGTTTCTTTTTTGATTTCATTGTCCGAAGCAAAATAACTGTTTTCAATTGCATTTAAACAATATCTTGCATCTCCTTGCGACAGGTCTGCAATCAGTTCAAGAGATTCTTCATCAAGCTTTTTTTCGCCATAATTTTTGCAAAGATAAGAAAAGCCTTTTAAAACAATATTTTTAATATTTTCTTTATCAATTTTATTTAACATCACAACCTGAGCGCGCGAAATCAGCGCAGGAACGGTGTGAAAAGATGGGTTTTCGGTAGTTGAGCCTATAAAATAAAATAACCCTGATTCAACATAAGGCAAAAGGGAATCTTGCTGTGTTTTGGAAAATCTGTGGATTTCGTCAATAAAAACAATTGTTTTTGTGCCCTCTCTTAATTTTAGTTTTGCAATTTCTACAGCTTCTTTGATGTCTTTTACGCCTGAATTAACTGCGGAAAGCTCCAAAAAACAGGCGTTGTGAAAATTTGCACACAAACGCGCAAGGGTTGTTTTTCCGCATCCTGGCGGACCCCAGAGTATGAATGAAAAAAGTCTTTTTGCTTTTAAAAGTTTTAAAAAAGGAGAATTTTCATTAATTACTTTTGTCTGCCCTAAATATTCATCAATATTTTTCGGGCGCATTAATTCCGCAAGCGGAATTTGTTTGTTGCTGTTTTCTAAAGAGTCAAAAAGGCTGTTGTTTTCCATATTTTGATTATAAAATAAAATTCGTTTGGTTCAACTATAATTTTTTTAAAATTTCAATATTATTCTTCATTTTATTATAATGTTCACAAGAATAATCAACCATAAGCTCTCCGTCATAAATTATGCGTGTTTTTGCCCACAGCGAAAGATAAAAATCGATTATTATCTTATTGATTATTAATTTTTTATATTCTTTTGTGACTATATTTTTATTATAATATTCTTTTAATAATATTTCATCTTGCTCATCTGTATAGTGAGCTTCTGATGAAACAAGAGCTAAATCCCAGATGGGATTATTCATCCCGCCGTATTCCCAATCAATTAAAAACATTTTTTTCTTTCCGTTTTCATCTTGTAAAATCCAATTTTCACAAACAGGGTCGTTATGGCAGGGTACTTTATTTTTGTTTTGAAATTCTTTAAGTGCAAAAGGATAAATATAGTCTTTGATTTTAAAATAGTCGCTAAAGTATTCTATTTTGTTTTGATTGATAATTTTTTCGTAGTTTTCAATGGTTTTTATAATATCAAAAGGAATTTTAGTATCAAAATTTGAATTGTGAAGTTTTTTAAAAGTTTGCGCTATAAGAATGATATTTTCTTCTTTTTTTAAACTTTCAGGATTCATAGTTGTTGAATTTTTGATAAAATATGCAATTTTTTCACCTGTTTTGTCGTCAAAATACACAAGCTTTGAATCAATTCCGATTTTATTAGCCAGCTGTGTGCTTATTTTTTCATCTTTTCTGTCAGTTATAAGCTCTGTACCAAAACCCGGCAGGCGAAAAACAAATTCTTCAATTGTATCAGGTTTTGATTTTAATAAGTTTGCAATTTTTACGTAATAATTTCTGTTTGATAATCCGCCAAGACGTTTGATTTCAAGGATTTTTCCGCTTTTAAAGTTTTGTTTTGCTAAAAATTCAATCCTTTTTTTATCTTCTAAATTAATCATTAAATTCCTCTAAAGTTTGATTTTTGTAGTCAAATTTATATTTTTTGTTTTCAAAATTAAAACAAAAACCGTTTTTTAAAGGCAAAAACTTGCAAAAGTTTTTTTCTTCGGTTTTTAAAATTTTTGAAATATTTTTAAGGATTATAGAATCTGAATTATTTAAATAACTTTTGTCAAATTCTCTTAATTCATCAAGCGTGTCAAATTCAAAGATGGAATCGGGCGGATATTTTTTAATTTTTAAAGTTAATTTGTCAATATTATCAAGATAAACTTCATCCCAGAGTTTCAGGTAAATTTCTTTTTTGTTGTAATTCTCATCTAAAATTTTAATGAAATTTTTACTAAATTCTTCATCCCAAAAAGCATGCCCAAGGATATACCATTGATTAAACCCGCCCGGAGAAGAAGCAATTATTTTATCGTTTTTATCAAGTTCAATCCCCCATTCAAGAGTTTCTTGAGGTGCAAAAAGAGCGGAATAATAAGCGCAATCAGCTTGTTTTTCAAAGAGGTTTTCGGGAAAATAATTGTCAGATGAACAAATATAGGAATTTTTGAGGTATTTTTTAGCGGCATTTATGCTCGAATGATTGTTTCTTGTTAAATATTCTTTGTTTTCGATTAAAATTACGTCAAATTTTTCTTTTAAATATTCAAATTTTTTGGCTTTGTATCCTGTAACGATAATAATTTCATTTATTCCTGCCGATTTTAGCTGTTTAATCTGTCTTTCTATAAGGATTTCACCCCTGACTTTGATTAAACCTTTAGGTTTTTCAAAAGAAAGCGGGCAAAAACGGCTTGAAAACCCTGCAGCCATAATAATTGCGTTATCAACATAGTGCATAATTATATTTTAATTTCATTCGGGTTTTATTTCAAATTTAAATTAAGATAATATTTAGTTTCTTGCTATTGCTGCTTTTGGGATGGTTAATGTTAACTTTTGTAACATAAACATTGCACAATTCTAAAGTTTTAAAAAAAATCGCCGATAAACTTAACATAAGAAAAAATACTAAATTGCAATTAGGTTATTTTGAAAAGTGTAGTTGTGAAACTATAAAATTGTAAAGAGTTTAAATATTATAAGGAGACAAAATTATGCCAGATATTTCTTCAGGAAACAGTCAAATTTCAATGAGACACCAAGCATCACGTGCTAAAAACGATGCAGAAGTAAAAGCGGTTAAAGACGAAACACAAGCAGCAAAGAATCAAGCGGCTGAAAATGCTAAAAGTGCATTTGATGAAATCAACAAAAACGATTCATCAACATTTACAGGCTCTATTAAAGAATTTGGTTCAGATTTAATTGATGCAGGTAAAGCAGGCGTAAAATCAGCAGGGGCAACAATTTATGATGCAGCTTCAGATGCTTTATGTACGGTTGAAAATGCGCTATACGATGCAGGAAGCCATGTTGCAGAAACATTTGACAAAGGCGTTAATATGGCAGGTAACACTGTTGCAGCTGCTAAAGGCGGTGTCAAAGGTATGTTTAACTTGTTAACAGGTCTTGGAAAAGCTGCTTCTGAGGGTGCTGACCAAGCTATCGATGACCGTCAAAACGGCTAGAAAAGATTTTACAATCTTAAACAGTTTAATATTTTTTTCAAATTCCAAACAATTTCTTGTTTGGAATTTTTTTATGGCAATTAATTTTGTGTTTCGGTTTTATTTATTTAAAATTTAATTTAAAATAATCTCAAGGAGAATAATTATAAATGATTCTTAAAAATTTGAACAATAATCTCAATTCCAACATTAATTTTCAATCAAAAAAAATTACCGCGGTCAAAAAAGCAGGGCTTGCGCTTGCGGGTGCTTTGATGATTTTCAATTCGCTAAAAATTGATTCTTTTGCAAAAAGTAATATTCCTGTTAAAATTGAGGTTGATAATTATTCTACCGATTATTATGATATTTATATGAATTCAAATATAGATAATGAAAAATTAAATTCCGCAATTAATAAAGCAGATTCTTATCTTGATATTCCTATTATTGGCGGATATTTAAATAAAAATAAAGGAAATGAAAAAATTAAAGATGTCGTAAGAGAAGATGAAAATCTTGTAAACGGATATATTGATGAACCCGTTATTCAAGGGATTATTGGTGATTGCTGGCTTTTGAGTGCTGTGAATAATCTTTCCTATACTGAAAAAGGGTCAAAAATTCTTCATAATGCAATAAATGTGAATAATGACGGAAATATTGAAGTTTATTTTAAAGGTCCTGAAAAGACCTATACTGTTACAAAAGATGAATTAAAAGAAGAAAATGAAAATTACACTTTATTGTCTGTGGGCGATGATGATATGCTTGTTTTGGAAATTGCTGCAAGAAAATACAGACAGGATTTGCTTGACGGAAAAATAAAGGTTGATAAAAGTTTGCCAAAATATTTGTATTTTGCAAATACTGAAATAGACCCGTTGAATGTTGGCGAAATAAGACAGGCTTATTGGCTTTTGACGGGAATTTTAGATTCTGTTGAAACTAAAGATAGGGAGGAGATTTTAAATCTCCTTGAGAAATTTAAACAGAATCCTGAAAAATCCTTGATGGATTTTGAATTTTCCGAATCAAAAACAGTTAAAGATATTAACGGGAAAAAAGTAAACCTGGATGGCGCGCACGGCTACGGCGTTAAAAAAGTTGATGATAAAACAATAACCCTTGTTTCGGCTTCAAATTCCGTTCAGGAAATTAAATTATCGATTGAAACGGTTCTGGACGTTGATTTATTAGGGGTAATTTATTGTTCTTTGGATGATGTTCCCGTAAAATAAGCTTTAGTTTTGAAAAATGTGCTTAAAAGAAAGCGGAATGTATTTTACAAGGTCGGATGCTAAAACGCTGTATTCGCTTAAGTTTTTGGAAGCAATTTCACTTGTTATCCCATGTAAATAAACAGCACAGCAAGCAGCGGCTTCTATTGGTGCTCCTTGTGCGCAAAAGCCTGCAATCATTCCTGTTAAAACATCGCCTGTTCCTGCTTTTGATAGAGAAGAGTTGCCTGTGTGGTTTAAATAGATTTTTCCGCTTGGAAGTGCTATGACGGTTTCATGTCCTTTTAACAGCACAATGCAATCAAATTCTTTACTTGCTTCCCAAGCCCACTTTGCCCTGTTTGATTGAATTTCATTGACATCAAGCCCCATAAGACGTGATAATTCTAAAGGATGCGGGGTTATTATTGAATTTAGAGGAAAATTAAAGGATTTATTTTTAGCAATAATATTAATTGCATCAGCATCAATAATAACGGGGGTGTAGGATTTTTTGTTCTTCTTCAAAATCCCCTCAACAACATCACATACACCTCCGACCGTGTTTAATCCGCAGCCCATTGAAATTACATCATAATTTGCAATAGCATTAAGGTATTTTAGCGCATCTTTTGGAATTGTTCCCCAATCAGACTGCCCCAAATCAAGATATGTAATATCAGGACAATATGATGAAATTGCGCTGATAACATC
>CAPYQR010000034.1:0-5191 GCA_948742005.1 uncultured bacterium | reverse complement strand
TCTGAACAGCTTGCAAGCATACAATAGCCCGCACCAACTTTCAGAGATGAAATGGATGATAAATAAGCTGCGCCTAAAAATTGGGTTGAACCTGCGAGGTTTAATATATGACCGTAAGTTCCTTTGTGAGAGTTTTGAATTCTTTTTGGCAGGAGTTTTAAAATTATTTCTCTGCCTAAAACCTGAATGTCTGCTGTGGGTTGTTGTTGACTCATTTTTTCCTACAATTCTATATTAAATTGCCTGATTGCTTCATAAGCGGCAATTGCCACGGAATTAGAAAGATTTAAGCTCCGTGTATCTTTTTTCATTGGTATTGTAACACAAAAATCTTTGTTTGAATTTAGCAGATTTTCATCCAGGCCTCTTGTTTCAGGGCCGAAAACCAGAAAATCTCCCTTTTTGTAGTTGATATTTGTGTATTTTTGTTTTGTTTTAGTTGTAAAATAATAAAAATTTGATTCAGGGTTGTTTTTGATTAATTTATCAAGGCTGTCAATATGTTCAATCTCAAGCTTATCCCAATAATCAAGCCCTGCGCGTTTTAGGTATTTGTCCGATAAAACAAAACCAAGTTTCCCGACCAAATAAAGCTTTGCATCGCAGCATGCGCATAAGCGGGCGATATTTCCTGTGTTTTGCGGAATTTCGGGTTCATATAAAACGATGTTTAAAATATTTTCATTTTTCATTTTATTTTTTTTCTTCAACAAAAAATCGTTTCGATTCAAAAATAACGGGTAAACCCCTTACAACACAGAAAATTACCGATACAACCATGCAGATTATTGCGATATTTAAAATTAATTCTTTTTGCGGATATTCTGTGGGGAAATTTCCAAGAATCATAAAGAAAAACGCAACTGCCTTACAAACAGCGTAGGTGAATCTTGAAAAATTTGATGCTACGATAAATTTTGCTATTTTTCCCTGCATCATTGTTGTTGCGCCAAATGCCGTATACCCTTCTTTAAAAGCGAGGGTTCTTAAAGAATCCGTAACAATTCCTCTTGTCAGAACAATGATGGGGACAGCGGCGTTTATCCAGCCCAGAGCACAAAATGTAATCCAAAAAACATTTTCAACAATTCTATCGCCCATAATATCAAGCAGAGCGCCGAGTTTTGATGAAATATTTAATTTGCGCGCCACAAAACCGTCAAGCCCATCAAACCACATTAAAATTGCTGTTAAAAAAAGTGCTGTTGTATATGAATATGGGCAGTCTTTGCAAAACAGCAATGATGCGGTTATAAAAACAAAAAATATTCTTGTTAAAGTTATTATATTTGCTAAATTCTTTTTCATTTTATTCCCCTTATTTTTCGAATTCTTCTTTGATTATTTGTGCGACTTTTTCAACACAATGATATTGCCCAAGCATTTGTTTTGTTGTTTTGCAGCCTTGAATGATAAACTCTCGTTTTTTTGGATTGTCAAGGATTTCGTTAATGCAATTTTTGATTTTTTCAGGTTTAGCATCAAACATCAAAAATTCATCAATATAATCTTTTTTTGTAATAATGTTAATTAAACATGCTTTTTTGATATTTCTTACAAGTAAATAAATAAGATAGAAGAATAATGGTCCTCGATATGCAATCAGCATCGGCGTTTCATACATTGCAGCTTCAAGAGCTACTGTCCCCGAGGCAAGAATTAGAGCATCGCTGTACGCTAAAAGCTGGTGATTTTCGCCTTTTATTGTTTTGTATGGAACTTTAAAAGCATTGTCTTTTAAGCTTTGAGCATGGGAAAAAACAAATTGGACATCATTTTTTCCTGTTAATATTTTTCTTGATTTTTCAATTAATTCTGCTGTTTTTACAAAAATATTCAATAAAAATTTAATTTCAAAAACTCTAGAACCCGGGAAGATTCCAATTAGTTTTTTATTGGGGTCGAGGTTGTGTTTTTTGAAAAATTCTTCTTTTTGATTGCATTCGGGCAGCTCTGATACAATCGGGTGACCGACAAATGTTGAATTTATTTTTTCTTGTTCATAGAATTCTTTTTCAAAAGGAAAAATTGTCAAAACTTTATCAACATATTTTTTGATTGATTTTAAGCGATATTTTCTTGAAGCCCAAATTTGAGGCGGAATAAAGTAAAATGTTTTAATTCCTGCACGTTTTAAGTGTTTTGCGATTTTTAAATTAAATGCGCCGTAATCAATCAAAAGAACTAAATCGGGTTTAAAATCATTTTTCAGATAATTTATTATATCAATACCGAGCTTTATATGATTTATAACTGTCAAAGGTGTTAAACCGACTTTGCCCATTTTTTCATGGTTGCAAAAAAGCTTTACACCTGCACTTTCAAGGTTTGATTCGCCAACGGCTTCAATTTCTGCTTGCGGATAGATTTTTTTTAAATATTTAACAACTCCTGAAGCATGTTTGTCTGCTGAATATTCGCCTGTAATTATGAATAGTTTTTTTGCCATATTTCCTTACATTGCCACGATAATCATATCGTGTTTATTTGCAAAATCAATCATTTTGTCCTGATTGACAATAATTGTTTCTCCGCTTTCAAGAGCAAGAACATTTGCACCATATTTTTTCATTGTTTTGATTGTCCTAAGCCCGACTGCGGGAATATCAAATCGTTTATCCTGTGCGGGTTTTGAAACTTTTACAACGATTGCATTTTTCTTTTTGGCAAGTTTACATCCTCTTTTGATGCATCTGTCTGTTCCCTCAATTGCTTCAACTGCCATAATCATTCTGTCTTTCATAACGACAGATTGTCCAATATCCAGCCCGCCCATCTGTTTTGCGATTGTATAGCCGTAATTAATATCGTCTAATTGTGCTTCGTTGGGGGTGTTTTTTGTTAAAGTTCCTTTTTGAACCATTAAGTTTTTAATAAATATTGTTTGGTCAAGTATTGTAACGCCTATATTTTCAAGCTGTTCAACAATTTTGAGCATTATAGCGTCATCATTTAATTTTTTCATTTCTTTTAAAAGTGCTATTGCTGTCTTTTCGAGTTTTGGTCTTTTGATAAGCATTGTTTTTGAAACTTTACCTAAAAAAGTCAGTTGTTTTATTCCCTCGCTTTTTAAAAATTCACGAATTGAATCAACTTGCCCTGGGCCATAGGAAACTACTTTTGAGCAATGTTTTCTAAGTTCTTTTACATTATCTGATGATAAAGAAATGCAAGTTACTTCAAAACCATTCTGTTTTGCACTTTTTGCCATTGAAACGGGCAATTCGCCATCTCCTGCGATTAAGCATTGTTTGTGCTCAAGTGTTATATTTGTCATTATAAGCTAAACTCCATTGAATCTTCTTTTTTAGCTGTGTCCTGCTCTATGTTTGTTTTGACTCTGCCCTCTGCTTCAAAGGTTTTGGGGTTCATTGTCATTGTGATTCTGTCTGCGGTTACAGAATTTACACCCTTGTCAACAATTGTTGAGCGGCCTGTGAAAATTATCTTTTCCGGTTTGTTTGTATGTGCGTTTATATGCATAATTGCTTTTGGGCCGTCTGCAATGTAGTTTCCATAGAGAATATGGACATCTCCCGTTGCCATCATTGTGTTGGTTTTTCTGTCGTATTGCTGGTTTCTTGCGTTAATTATCACTCTGTCGCCGTTTTCAAAAGTAACGTCTGAAATTGTATTTCCGCTGACGATTATATCTTGTCTTAGCTTTGAATAGCGGATGTTATCACCTTTTATGATGCTTTTGTCTTGTTTTAGGGTTGCCCTTGATTGCAATTTAATGTTATGTACATCTCCCTGTTTATCCATTAAAGCATAAGCTGTATCTGATGTTGCAACCATATCTTCGTAGTTAATTACAACATGACCTGTTGCGGTCATAAGGTTTGTGTTTGTGTCGTATTCCTGAGTTTGGGATGTTATTATAATTATCGGTTTTTTGTCTTGAAGAACGTTTGTTTGTGCGTTGCCTTGCGCGGTTACAAGCTTTTTGATTAGTGAAACTTTGATAATATCTGCTTTAACTTCGTGTTTTTTGTTATCTTTAAATTGATGCGCGTAAGGTTTATCAAAAAAAGTTGCCAAGGCAGGCTTTTTTGTTTCAGGGTCAAGGTCTAAATCGGCTCTTGGAGATTGAACAACAACATCTCCAACCTGCACCTTGACGTCACCCGTGAAATAGCCTTTGTTTTGGTCGAGCTTTATTTCTTGTTTTTTGGATTCAATAGTAATTGCACTCACGCTTGATATTAAAAGCGTTAATAAAGTTATTGAAATAATTTTAATTGCTGTCTTTTTCATAATTATTAATCTAACACAAAATTAAAGCTGTGTATATTTTTTCCTTGTTTCGTTATCGGCATAAATTTTGGTTATTGTGTTTCCTTTTATTTTAAAAACCGTTAAATCAGGGCTGAAAGTTGCATTGTCGCCCGTTGAGGTGATTTTGTTTTCTTGTGTGAAGCGGATATTGCCCTCAGCAAGGATATCTTTATCTTTTCCCTGCCAGATGATTTTATCGGCATATAATTGTGATTCGTTTTTGCCGACAAAAATTATATCCCCCCCTAAAACAACTTGTTTTGTTTTTTCATCGTAATTTCCTTCTTTTGATTTGAAGCTGATAACAACTTCTTCATTTTTATCGTAAAAATTTCCGATTATTTCGTTTAAATATACTTGATTGTTTTCTGAATTATATTCGCCGGTTTTTGCGTAAAATTCCCAGTATTTTTTCTCATCTTGTGTTTCTGTGACAATAAGATTTTTAACAATTGCATGTTGGTTTTTCATTTGTGAATTTGAGTTGTTTTTTCTGACGGTTTTTGTAATAAACCATGACCAGGCAATCCCCCAAAAAAGCATTAAGGTTATTATTAAAATTAAGATTTTTGCAAACTTTTTCCTTTTCATCCTATAAAAATTTTACCACTAAATCAGTTTTTGTAAAAAATTGATTTTTTATAATGTAAAATATGTCTAAATTCTTCAGGAATATCATTTAAATTTTTTCTTAATTTTTTAAGATTATACTGCTCATCTCCAACAAGATAATATTTGTATTCTTCTTTGTTTTTTTCAATGTGGATTTTTACTTTTTCGTATTTGATTTTTTCTTCTTTTTCTACGTTATTTTTTGTTAAGATTTTATATAAATCTTTATCTTTTTTATTTGTATCAAATAAAATATTATAAATATAATCCACTTGAAAGACTTGCTGATTATCACGCTTTA
>CAPYQR010000033.1 GCA_948742005.1 uncultured bacterium | reverse complement strand
GGTTTGTAGATTTTGCTGTATAAATCACATGCACCCGCAGACAATGCGCCGATTGTTTCGCCATGATACCCGTCGGTTAATGCCATAAAACGCTTTTTTTGCGGTTTTGCAGTTTGCTGAAAATATTGAAAGCTCATCTTCATTGCCATTTCAACAGCGCTTGAACCGTTATCCGAAAAATTAAATTTTTCTAAACCTGGGGGTAAAATTTTTGATAGTTTTTGTGCTAAATCAATAATTCCTTTGTGTGAAAAATTGGCAAAAATCACATGTTCAAGTTTATCTGCCTGTTTTTTAAGTGCGTTTGAAATTCTTTCATTACAATGACCTAATAAATTACACCACCATGAGGAAACAACGTCTTTATAAACCTTGCCGTTAATATCAACAAGATTTATTCCCTTTGCACAATCAATAATAATCGGCGGCAAATCTTCGTAATCTTTCATCTGTGAGCAAGGATGCCAGATGTATTTTAAATCATTTTTAACATAATCTTTTGAATCAATAATTGTTTTTCCCATTTTCATAACACCATTTTTCTCAATCAATTTTAACATTAAATAAAATTTTTATAATATAATTTTTTAATGAACAATTTAAACAAAAAGCTGATTTTAGCATCAAATTCCCCGAGAAGAAAAGAAATTTTAAAAGAAAACGGGTTTATTTTTGATGTTTTTCCGTCATGTTATGATGAAAAAATTTCAGGAAAAAAATACGATAAGAATCTTGTTGAAAATTGTGCTTATAATAAAGCGCTTGATGTATTTGAACGAATTAATGACAAAAGCGCTGTAATAATTTCAGCAGACACGGTTGTTGTTTTGAATGATTTGATTTTAGGAAAACCAAAAGACAAAAAAGATGCTTTTGAAACTTTAAAAAGCTTAAGTTCAAAAACACATTTTGTTGCGACTTCATTTTGTATTTTATATTTTTCAAATTCGCAAAATAAAATCACAACACTAAAAGATACTCAAATCACCACTGTAACTTTTAGAAAACTTGAAAATGATGAAATTTTAAACTACATTAATACAAAAAACCCTCTTGATAAAGCGGGAAGTTATGGAATTCAAGACGAAAATTTTGATTTTGCAATTAAAATCAAAGGAGAATATGAAAACATTGTAGGTTTCCCGATTAAGTTGTTTAAAATTCGATTTGGCGAACTTTTTTAATTAAATTAATTGATTTTCTTGTTGACGAATAAATACATTAAAATAATCAACTTCAGCTTCGACATGTGATTGACCCATGCCTGTAACGGTTAAATAATTTGCTCCATCGCTTCTTAAAATCCAGCTTGCAATAATATGCAGCATATCTTCAGCATCAGTTAAGCCGCCCCTGCCTTTTAATTTAAGATTTTTAACTCCTGCATTCAAAAGAGTTTGGATTTCATTTTGAGTATGCATAGAATTATTTTGATATCTTATATTTGTCCCTAAATTCATTTTCGGACATACAAAATCTTTATTAACATCACTTGTTAAATTAAACCTTTCATTGTGTCTTGTATGCAAAGGCATCGAATTACAATTGCAAAGACAAGATTGATTAATTAAAACCTGATATTTAGATAAATCTTTAAGCAAGGTTGTATTATTTGCCAGAATAAATTTTGAATACTCAGCACGCAGTGCAACCATATCATATTCTTTTGCAAGATTTTCATAAAATTGCGTTTCAACATCCACATTTGGTTCTTCAATTCTATCAGGACCTTGAAAATAAAAAACAGGTTTTAAAACAGATGCAATCACATAGGCATTTGGATTTTTATTTTTAATATAGTTTTTTAAATCATCATTAAAAACCATAAATTTTGCATCATATTCTAAAGCGGTATCTAAAAGCATGTTGCAATATTCATCCTTAAAATCATCAGGCTTTAATTGTGTGTTATTAAAAGCTAAAACAGGAGTTGCGTTATAGTTTTTAAGATATTCAAAAAGCTTCGAGAGGAGTTTTGGTGTCATTTTTTCATAAAGAACAGGTTTTCTCCCTCCTGTCCACAGACATGATGGTGCGCCGTATAATTCTGCTTTAAAATATTTAAATCCAAGCATTTGAATAAAATGCTGCAAAGCACCAAACACCGCTTCATATTGAAATAAACAAGGAAGTGACCAAGTTACATCGTTTTCATAAATATATACATTATCAGACATAAAAAACCTCTCTTGTTGATATTTTAACTGCGAACTTCTTTTAACATTTTGCTGAAATGTTCAATTTCTATATTTAATTTTTCTCTTAAAAGTTCTTTAACAAAAATATTATTAGGACCATCAAACCTAAAAATCTGGCTTCCGAGCGATAAAACGGTTGAATAATTAGGAACGGGTTCACCTCTGCCTTGAAGTTTAAGATTTCTGATTCCTGCTTTTAAAAGAATCTCAACATCTTCTGTTGTGTGAGAAGAATTCTTTTGATATTGCAAATGTAAAGGAAGTTTGTGCTTAGGACAGATAAACTCCGAAGTTCGTTTTGGGCGGACTCTTTCCTTTTCAAGCATCCTTGAATGCGCAGGTGCATTTGGACAACTTGAAACACACATTTGATTAATCATAACTTCAATTCTTGATAAATCATCAAGCAAAGTTGTATCTTTTGTTAAAACGGATTTTGAATATTCAGGCCTTACAACAACAACATCATACTCTTTTAAAAGTTTATTGTAAAACGCAGTTTCAAGTTCCGGCAAAGGCTCTTCAATTCTCGTAGAACCTTGAAAATGGCAAATTGCCTTAACAACAGAGGCAACTTTTTGCGCATTTGGAAATTTTTTATCCAAATGTTCTTTTAACATATCAGAATAAATTATAAATCTTGCGCCATAATTTGATGCAATTTCTGCAAGACGATTTGCGTATTTATCTTCTAAATGTTCTTTTTCAACAACTGTACAGGTAAAAGTAAACGTCGGAATTCCGCCCATAGAAGTAATATATTCAAAGCGTTTCTCAAGTTCTTTATTTGATAACTCACCATAAATTGTAGGTTTGCGTCCTCCTGACCAAATTGTTGCAGGAGAGCCGAAAACATTGGCTTTTAAAGGCTGAAATCCAAGTTCAATTATCGTCTGCTGGATTGCGCCAAATACAAATTCGTATTGAAACTGACAAGGAATTGTCCATTCTAAATCAGGATAATCAAATCTGAAAATCGAATTATTGTTGTTGAACATTTGCGCTAAAAATCCTTTCATAATATGGAAATGCTGACATTTTTTCTCTGAAATATTGTAATTCAAGCTGGATTTGGTTCTGAAGCACTCTTGCAAAAAGCATGAAATTTGAACCGTCAGCGTTAAATATTTGAGAGGCAAATTTTAACATTAATACATCCATCGGAATATGGTCATATCTTCCTTTTTCAATTTTAAAATATCTGACACCTTTATCAAAAAAGATTTTAACTTCCTCGTCCGATAATGCAACACTTTTATTGTAGACATCTTTTAACATCATAAAAGGAATCGGACAGTTTAAAGGTTCACCTCTGCTTGGCGCAACATTAAAAGATTCAATATGACAAATATGTTCAAAACAATTTGTGCAATTTGTAACGCAAGAATAATTTACGGAAATTTCAACTCTTTTCAAATCATCAACAGCATCCAAATTGTTTAAAAGATAATTTTTAACATATTCAGGTCTTAGTGAAACCATATCATATTCTTTTAACAATTCATTATAATATTTTGTTTCGGCTTCATAATCACTGTTTTGTTTTTGAAATTTTTCAATTGCTTTAATATTTGAAGCGATTACAAATGCATCTTCGTATTTTGATTTTATATGATTTTTTGATTTATCAGAATAAACGCAAAACTGTGCTTTTTTTTCAATTCCGTAATCAAGAAGTAAATTGGCATATTCATTATTTAATTGTTCGGGTGTAATTTTTGTTGCCGTAAAAGAAAAAACAGGAATCGCGTTAATTTCTTCGTAATATTCAAACAATGAATCAAGTAAATCCCTATCTACCACTTCATAAGAATCAGGCATTACTTCTCCTGTCCAAATACTGGCGGGAGCACCATAAACTCTTAATTTAAGTTCTTCATCAGGATGCATTCTGCTGACAGATTGATGAAGCGCGCCCGACATCGGTTCGTATTGAAAAAAACAAGGAATCGACCATGTGATTTCTTTGTTATGCTTTAAAATTCCATTAGACATAATTAAATAACTCTTTCTCTTTTATCCGAAAATATTTTAATTTAAATATTAAATATAAATAAGAATTTCAGCTTATTTTATAAAATTTTAACTCCAATATAAACTGATTGCAATTTTTAAAACAACAAAAAATTAATATAAAAAACATGAAACACAAGAAAGACACGCTTGCTTTAATTGCGGTTGAGTGCATTTACATTTTTCCATAACATAAGCACATCTTGGATGAAATTTACATCCGTTTATCGTTTGTGTAATTGGAGAAATTTGACCTTTAATGTTTTCAAGTTTTTTGCCTTTTTTATCAGGCAATGCATTTAACAATGCTCTTGTGTATGGATGTTTTGGTTCTTTAAAAAGAGTTTTTGTTTTTGCTTGTTCAACAATTTCACCCAAATACATAATCGTTGTCGTATCGCAATAGTTTGCAACAATTGATAAGTCATGGGTGATTAAAAGAATCGTTTTTCCAAGCTCCTTTAATTCCATTAATAAATCGAGAATTGAATTTGAAACAGAAACATCGAGTGCTGTTGTCGGTTCATCTGCCAAAATCAAATTGCTGTTTTGAATTAAACTCATAGCAATAATAACTCTTTGTTTCATTCCGCCGGAAAGCTCGTGAGGATAAGATTTTAAAACGTTATCAATATTTTTGATTTTTACTCTTTCAAGCGCATCTACGACTTTTAAAAGTTTTTCTTTTTGATTTTCACAATTGGAAAAAACTTCCATAAGCTGATTTTCAATCGTATACAAAGGATTTAAAGACATAAAAGGGTCTTGTGGAATCAGGGAGATTTTTTTCCCGCGGATATTTTGAAATTCTTTTTGGGTGAGAGTTAGAATGTTTTGATTATCAAAAATAATTTCACCCGAGGTTATTTTTGCATTTTTTGGCAAAAGTCCTAAAATCGTATTAATTAAAACCGTTTTTCCGCACCCAGATTCGCCAGCAAGAGCGTGGATTTTTCCTTTTTTAAAAGAAAGATTGATGTTATTTAGGGCGTAGTAAAATTTTTCATCAATTACAAAACCCATGCTCAAATTTTTAATATCAATAATTACATCTGTCTTATTTTCACTATTTACCAAAATGAAAAATCCCTTTTAAACTTTAAAGGGATTATAACATATTAAATATTTTTTAACATTATATCTTTTGAGCTAATTTTTTATTTTCAATTTGAGCTTTCATTTTTTTTCTTCTCATCAAATCAACAAAAGCTTCTAATCTCGTGATATAACCCGCTTTTCCTGTTTGTTCATCCATAATTAACGTCAAAATCGGAAGATTTATATCTTCTCTCATCTTCGGAAAAATATTCTGACTCATAATTTCAGGCATGCAGGTAAAAGGGCTTACATGGATTAAGCCGTCAACATTTCTTTCTTTTGCATACAAAACATCAGAAATACATTCCAAACTATCACCCCCGATATCACGCATTAAATAAGGTTTTGCAAGCCGATAAGCGCGCTCAAGATGCGTTTCGCCTTTTTTAAAGATTTTCGGGATGATTGCATCTTTTAAAAATGATGAAACCGTCAAAGAACGCCTAACCTGAACGCCCATTGCACCCAGCTCACGCTCCATATTTTGATTTGAAAATTCATCATTAACAATATAAATTTCACCCGTTAAGTCGACATATAAAACATTTCTGTTTTTATCAATTTCAACTTTTGAAATCTCTTTCAAGCCGTTTTTTAATGCTCTGGATAATTCTGCGGAATTATTTGCGTTGCGGAGCATTTTAAGTGCTTTATTGTAAGCATGTTCACTTTCGCCTTTTTTAATTTCGCGTGCCCTGTAATAAGACAAAAAACTTAAAAGCTCATCAAGAGCAAAAACTGTTCTTATTGCAAGATAAATTGCATTTAGAATCTTAAAATAGTTTTTAGAACCGCTTATATTGGACAGATATTCAAACAATCCTTTAATTCCATCATAAAGGTTTAGTTCAATATAATTGGTTTTATAACCAAGCTCAGCCAATACCTGTTCAATATTTCTTCCGTATTCTCCAAGTCTGCAAATCCCCGGGGAGGTTATCATTGAAACATAATCAACACCTGATTCTATTGCTTCAATAAAATTACCGAGAATTAATTTATAAGGAAGACAAATTGCTTCAGGCGAATTTTTAGTTCCTAAAGACAATGTTTTTTTGTTTGTATAAGGCGGAATAAAAGCTTCAACGCCAACTTTTTTCAATGCCATTTCCCAGGCAATATAAATTGTTCCCATGTGCGGAAACGCAACTTTTAATTTTTTAGACTCATTCTTTTTCATAAAATAATTATAAAACAAACATGGAAAAAATTTAAAAAATTTCCCGCCAAAGAGCTTAGCGGGAAATTTTAAATTATTAATTAAATATATAATTAACTATTTAATTTCAACAGTAGCGCCTGCTTCTTCTAATTTAGCTTTGATTTCGTCAGCTTCTTCTTTTTTAACGCCTTCTTTAATTGCTTTTGGAGCGCCGTCAACTAAATCTTTAGCTTCTTTTAAGCCTAAACCTGTGATTTCACGAACTAATTTAAGTACCGGAATTTTGTTTGCACCTGCTGAAGCTAAAATTACGTTAACTTCTGTTGGAGCATCACCGGCAGCTTCGCCGCCTGCAGCAGGAGCAGCAGCAGCTACAGCAACAGGAGCAGCAGCAGATACGCCGAATTTTTCTTCCATAGCTTTTACTAATTCAGCTGCTTCTAATAATGTTAATTTTTCAATTGATTCTAAAATTGTTTCTACGTTACTCATTTTTATTACCTTTCATAATTTAATTTAATTGTAATCTATGCTTTTGTTTTTGCAACAGCATCAATTGCTCTGACTAAAGCAGACATAACTCCATTGACAGAATATACGATTCCGCTTGCAGGAGAGTTGATTGAACCGAGAATTTTTGCAAGAAGTTCTTCTTTAGAAGGCATTGAAGCAAGTTTTTGTGCTTCAGCTGCAGATAAAACTTTTCCTTCTAAAACTGCGCCTAAAATTTCTCCTTTTTTGTTTTCTTTGATAAATTTAGCAAGAACTTTAGCAGGCGAAACTTCATCACCAAAACCAAAAGCAACAGCGGTCGGACCTTGCATTAATTCATCAATTGCTTCAAAGTTTGTTCCTTTGCTTGCAACTTTACATAAAGTGTTTTTTGTTACTGTTAAATCAGCATTTTGCGCTTGTAAACCGCGTCTTAATTCTGTAATTTCTTCAACGGTCAACCCGCGGTAATCTGCAATTACAGCAACTTTGGCATTTTCAAATTGTTTTTTATAATGTTCAATTTTTTCGTTTTTAAATTGTTTTGTTGCCATTTTTGAGTTTGTTCTCCTTTCATTTAAACTTCGCCAAAACAAAAAAGTTTTGCGAGTATGAGTACGCAAAACGGGTTGAGTAAGTTATTTTAATGAATTATAAATTAAACTTTTAACCTGAATTGGAAATTAAGATAAATATCATAATAAATTTGATAAATTATCACCAATCGTCTTTGGTACTAAGACAATAATATATTATAAACAAAAGTTGTCAATAAAAAAATTAACAAAACTTAATATTGTAATAAAAAAAGGCAATTATTTTTTTCAGGTAATTTTGTAAATTTGTATAAATATAAAGACAAATAAAATTAAAATACATAAAAGTTAACATTTATATCTTTTAATCTTTATTAAATATACAAACCATGTTATTATATCATTCCTCGGTAAACAATATGCAAAATATTAAAGAAAAAGTTGAAAAAAATATTAATTTAAAACGTTATTCTAACTTGATTAACAAAATTGCCAAAGTTGAATACAAAGCGATGGGCAGCCAGCATTTGATAGAATTTGACGAGCTGATTAATATAGGTTTTCAAACAATCAATATTCTGCTTCTGCATAATGATTTTGATACATACAACGAATCATATCTTTCAACCGCCATCAAATGGGCAATCAGAAACGAATTAAGAAATCGTTTCAGATGGTACGGTGTTCGGAAAAACAAAAATTTAACAAAAGACGAACAGACAGATCTTCGAGAAGCAATCTATCATTCAATTTTATCAACAGATGAAATGTTTGATAATGAAAAAACTTTTGAAATCAAAGATTCAAAGAAAAACCCCGAAGAAGATTGTGAATTTACAATGTTATCTTCATCAATAAAATCAGCCGTTGCCACTTTGCCCAAAAGAGAACGCGAGCTTATTGAGTCTAAATTTTTCAAAGAGAAAAAGCTCCACGAACTTTCGGATGAATTCTTAATTTCGCCAAGCAGAATTTCAAGAATTATTAAATCAGGTTTAGATAAAATTAAAGATGAATTAATTAAAAGCGAAGTTATTTAAACTTCGCTTTTAATCATCAATTTTAACAAACGAATAAGCATGTTTTTTTTCAAAACAAAACAAAGAAAGCAAAAAATTAATCATATTTTTTTCCTTAACACTACAATTCAACACGTTATATTAATAAAGTATTTTTTTAATCAAAAATTGCGCAAAAATTTTATTTTTTCAAGATATACAAGTTTTTAAATCAAAAGCATGCCCTAAAAAGACCACAGGAAAGGATTATCATTTCTGTCAAACAAATTAACCATGTTAAGTTTGTAAATCTTGATTTTAACAAAGTATATATGGTTCAAAGGTTTTGTAAAAGTTTTTTAACAATATAAAGTGTTGTTTAAAAAAAATGAAATAATAAAATAAAAACATAGAAACAGAAACATTTAAAACCGATGCGAAAGGAGTGATGGCGGAAGTTAAAAGTCAAGAAAAGGAAATTTGTTAAAAATTAATAATGATTTTAAAGATTATTAACGATAAAAAAAGTTTAAATTAGGTAAACTACTAGATTTGGGGAAATATCCACTTGTTAACACGAGTGGATTTAATTTTTTCAGCATAGTAAAATATTGCTGCTATGGATAAAACAAATACAAAAACCACATTTCCATTAATTAAAAAACACAATATCGACATTTCAAAGCTTGATTTTGTTATTAAAAATCCTGATTTCAAAATCGAATTTGATATCAATCAAAAAGCGTTAATAGCAGAAAAACTTTTACAAGCACACATGCTTGCCTGTGCTAACGTCAAAAGCGGAAACATTACCAAAAGAGGCTTTGCAACAAATATATGCACAACGGATGGTTATTGGTCATTAGGAACAAACTTCAACAACACAAGAAACGAAATTTCCTCAATCTGCGGGGAAAGAAGTGCGATTTTAAAAGCATATAACGAAGCTTTGATAAGATTTGCTTTTGAAGAAAAAAATAAAAACAAAGCTTTTGACTTCAAAATAAAATATCTTTGTATGTCATCAAATATCAGTCTAAATGATAATTATAATTTCATATTCCCTTGCGAAGACTGTCTTTCATGGCTTAATACAAACAGATATTTTGATTGCGATACTTTAATTTTTTCTTTTGAAAAAATTAACAACAATTTAAAAGTCATCGCAACAAGGTTAATCAATTTACTTCCTTACAAAAGCACAATAACATCAATCAATTTCAACAAAAACAAAAAAATCAAAACAACAAATAAAGCCTCGGATTCAATTAAAAAATTTAATTTAAAAAACAAAGATATTAATGATTTAATCGATAAAACAATTGAGCAATACGAACAAATCAACTTTGCCAATATTTCAAATCAAAATATCGCAGCATCAATCCTTGCAAACAATGAAATTTACACAGCCTCAAAGCTCGATTGGACAAAGCGCTGGTTTATAGAGCCTCTGGAGCTTGCCTGCTATTGTGCGATTATTTTGGCGGAAAAAGAAGTCCGGGTTCAGGCAATTTGCTATTTTGGAGATGAATCCCCCGATGGAGTCGTTTCAATAAAATCTCTGGGCAGAATCAGACAAAAATACGCTTTTAAAGACACAATTTTGATTTTGAACCTTGAAAATGAAATTTTAATCACAACTTTGGGTGAATATTTGCCTGAAAAATTCATTCAGGGCTATAAAATCTAGTTTTACATAAAGCGCATTAATTCATTCCACATTCTTCAAAAATTTCCCTGATTGCTTCATCTTCAATTGCATTAAGCCCTGATTGAAAATAAAGATTAATTAATTTATCGGCTCGTTTTACGCCCTTTGACAATTCATCAGCACCCGCAAGTTCCCACATTTTCTTTCTGTAGGAATTAACTTTTATTTTTTCTTTTTCGCTTAATTGTTCGTCTTTGTTTGAATCTTTAATCAAAAGTTTGCAAAGATAACCGTCTTGTTTTGCTAAAAAAGAAGCAATTTCAATAGTTTTCGGGCAAAAATACCATGCGAGCTTCATTCTCAAGGATTGAGTCGATTTAAATCTGTTTTTCTTGTTTTGTTTTTCTTCGATTTGCGCCTGTTTTAAATTATTTGCAAGTTCAAGTTCAAACAAAACTTTATTTATAAATTCTTCGTTTTTTTCGGAATTTCTGAAAAGATATTTATCTTCATAATCAAAAGGCAAAATATACTCGGGGATTATTTCAAGTTCGCCCTGCGCAACAAATTTTGAGAGTTTTTGCTGCCCGATTCCCAATTCTTTAGCTAATTGTGCAAAAGAAACAACATCGGGGTTGGTTTCTCTTAATTTGCGCAAAACCCCTGCATTATCAGGATTTGCCGCAACAAAAGTTTTGTATTTTTTTCCTTGTGAAGTTTCAACTTCTTCAACCCTGCCTTCAAGTTTGCCCGTCAAGACCAATTTTCTGATTAAAGCAACATTTCCAAAACCGAGTTTTTTTAAATATTGCGCAGGAATATCATCAAAACCCGAATTCCAATTAAAATAATATTTTGATTTTTCAGGCGTAAATGCTTTCCATTTTTGATTTTCTTCCTCAAAAATTCGTTGATTTTCATCAAAATCCTCGCCGCAAAGGTCGATTAATCTGATTAATTTGCCTGTTTCCGTCTTAAAATCAATAGTTTTTAAGAGCAATTCATCAACAGCATAAGAAGGAATGTAATTATTCGAGTTAAATTCCTTAAGTTCTTCAATTTTGTGTTTGGTTTGAAGAATATAATCACAAAGCTGTTTTGTCGTTTCATCGGTCAAATCAAAATAACTTTCCGCTGAATTTTTTACATTTTTTTTCAAATTTTAATATTCCCGCTTTGATTAATTTTTTTTGACTTCATCAACAAATTTTAAATAAGCTTCATCAAAACTTTGAATTTCATCTTGCTTGCGCTCTTTTTTTAAAGCAAGCGAATCAATATTTTCCTGCAATTCGGATTCAATTTCGGATACGGGATTTGAACTTGATTTTTTGGCTTTTGAATCATGAAAAACACAATTAAATTGTCTTACAAGATCCAGCAAATATTTTTTTGCCTGCGCAAAAGAAGAAAATCTGGCTTGATTTTCCTTGTAGAATTTTTGCGAAAAAGATTCCGTCAAAGCATTAAAATCCTGATTGAATTTATTTTTTAATTGAGATAAATTTTTATCTTTTAATTTTAGAATTTCCATAAATTCCAACATCAAATCATTGTAAGAATTTAAAAATTCCACAATAAATTTTTTTTTCATGAATTTTTTGATTAATTTCAAGATTCAATTCCTCAATTTGCTTTTCTAATTTTGCCAAAGCGCTTTCGCGCTGTTTTTCTTGAGTTTCAAAACAATCGGTTTTTAAATTTCCTCTGAAATTAATTTTATTGTTCAAAGGAATCGAAATATTTTTATTATTTTTTTGTTTGTTTTGCAATTGAAAAATTTGTGTGGTGATAAATTGTTAATCATTATTATTTTTTCCTTTTTGAAATTATCAACAATTTTTATTGATATTGTTCAAAAATTTCCTTTATTTCCTCATCTTCTATCGCTTCAAGCCCTGATTCAAAGTAAAGTTTCAACAATTTATCAGCTTTTTTCATTCCGTCTGATAATTCCTTGCTTCCTGCAATGTTCCACATATATTTTCTGTAAGAATTAAGCGTTCTTTCTTCAATTTCAGTCAATTCCTCATTATTTGCCTCTTTTTCAAAAAGCACGGAGAGCTTTCCGTCTGTTTTTGCAATGTCGGATGCTGTTTTTCTTGTGTTCGGGCAAAAATGCCAAGCAAGGCTCATTCTCAAGGATTGGTCTTTGTTTCGCCCTTTCAGTTTTTGAATTCTCTCAGCTTTTCTTTCTGCCGAAAGTTCATCAATCATTTGTTGTTCAAACAAACGTTTGTTTAAAAAGTCTGTATTTTTTGGATTTTTTAAATCAAAAAGGATATTTTCACAATCCCCGTCAAAAAGATACTCGGGGATTATCTCCATTTCATCATCAACCAAGGCTTTTTTAAGTTTGGTTT
>CAPYQR010000032.1:3825-12534 GCA_948742005.1 uncultured bacterium | reverse complement strand
TTTCAAACCAGGGTCTGAATGTTGTTTTGTGATATAAAAAAGGATTTTTTGAATAAACTTTTTCATTTGATAAGATTATTTTTCTTGATTTTTGCAAATTTATATTTTTAATTTGAATTTCATATTCACCTGATTTTGATAGTAAAACTCTAATCATTTTCTCTTTTTTAAAATCTTTGCTTTTAAAAATTTCACATTGAATTATTTTATACAAGTTCAATAAATCATTATTAAACTTAAATCCGAAATAATCAGCAGAATTTTTCATTCTTTTTAAATGTTCAAAATATAATGGGATATAAAAATCAACAGAATCAGACTTTGGATTTTTGTTTATAAGATGCATTGTTTCAATTAAAGAAAATTCAATATTATTACCTAAAAAAAGTTTTTTTGTCTGACATTCTTCAAATTCCTCCTGTGGATTTGATTTATGAACAATAGCGCCTCCCTGACAAAAGGTAAATTTTAGATTCTGTGCTTGTTTTTCAAAAACTCTTATAGGCACGCTTGAAATTGCTTCATTTTTATAAAAATACCCTATAAACCCACAATAAACATCTCTTTTATAATTTTCAATTTTATCGATAATTTCCATGGTTGAAATCTTGGGCGCACCTGTAATTGAGCCGCAGGGAAAAAGACAGGATAAAATATCGTAAATATCAATTTCTTCTAAATCAGCGCTAATTGTAGAAGTCATTTGATGAAGAGTTTTATGCGTTTCAATTTCAAAAAGTTTTTCAACTTGAATATTAGAGCTTTTTTTGATTTTTGATAAATCATTTCTGATTAAATCAACAATCATAGTGTTTTCGGCTCTGTTTTTAATATCATTTTTCAAAAATTCAATCTCTTTTTCGTCATTTCCATCTCGTCTGATTGTTCCTTTCATTGGTTTTGTGGTTATTTTATTATTTTTGATTTCAAAAAACAATTCAGGCGAAAACGAAAGAATTTCTTGATATTTATTTTTAATATAAGCACAATAAGGCGTTTTTTGATTGTTTAATAATTTCAAAAAAAGCGAAAATCCATCTTCTGCAGAAAAAACATCATTAGAAAAAGTATAATTAACTTCATAAGTTGAACCTTGTAAAATATAGTCTTTGATTTTTTCGATATTTTTTAAATATTCTTCTTTTGTAATGTTTTCCTTGGTG
The DNA here is from genome assembly GCA_948742005.1 of uncultured bacterium. Taxonomy (GTDB): domain Bacteria; phylum Cyanobacteriota; class Vampirovibrionia; order Gastranaerophilales; family Gastranaerophilaceae; genus RUG14156. Next base: position 11,371 of record CAPYQR010000032.1, on the reverse strand, counting down.
AACAAAAAAGAATCTTTCGGTTTTTTCAAAAAATTTTCAAAATCAAATTCCTCATATTTTTTATATGCATTAAAATACAAAAGCGGGGTTTTTGATTTTATTTTTTTGTTTAAAAAAACATCTTTTGCTTGATATGAAATATAACCTGCAAGATAATATTTTTCTTTTAATTTTTGAATTTTATCAATTGCAATTTTAAATTCTTCATCATTAAATGCAATGATTTCACAAATTGAATCTTTAAAATTTTTGTTGTTGAAAATAAACATTTATTTAATTTTAATATAAAATTATAATATGGAAAATTCTCAAGAAATTAAACTTTTTGATATTTTTAAGGTTTTTTTAAAAATAGGCTTGATTCTTTTAGGCGGAGGGTATGTTATTGTTCCGATTATGAAAGAAGAATTGAACATTAAAAATAATTGGCTGACAGAAGATGAAATATGTGATTATTATTGCGTTTCGCAATGTTTAAGCGGAATTATTGCACTAAATATGGCTATTTTAACAGGATATAAACTACGCAAATTCAAAGGCGCATTAACAAGTGTTTTTGCAATGAGCTTAACGCCATTTTTATCAATTATAACCGTTGCACTTTTGATTGAAAAAATAATGAAGATAAGTTTTATTGAAAGTATTTTTTGGGGTGTTAATATTTCTGTTATTGTTTTAATTTATCTGACTTTAAAAGATATGTGGACAAAAAGTATTGTCGATTTTAAAACAAGCTTGTGGTTTCTTTTTATTTTAATTTTATCAATTTCAAAAATAAGCCCTGTTTTTTTGATTATTTTTTCAATAATATTTGGTTTGATTCTTCAATTTATAGAGGATAAAAAAAATGCCTAATCTATATTTTCCCTTATCTGTTGAATTCATCAAAGTCGGGCTTTTTACCTATGGCGGGGGATATGGCTCTTTACCCTTTCTGTATCAAATTTGCGAAAAATACAATTGGTTTTCTCAATTTGAATTAACACAATTAATCGCCTTGTCAGGTTTAACTCCCGGTCCTATCGGGCTTAATATGGCAACTTTTGCAGGTTTTAAAACAGCAGGTTTAATTGGAGCAATAATTTCCACAACAGCTCTTGCTATTCCAATGCTTTTAATAACAACACAGGTTTTTAGATTATATCAAACTTTCTGCTCAAACAAATACATACAAAAAATCCTCTATATTTTACGCCCAACCGCCTGCGCACTTATTTGCTCTGTCGGAGTGAAATTATTTCAGGATTTAATTTTCAGCAATTCAATAATAGATTTTAAGGGTATAGTTTTACTTTTGATTTTATTTATCCTGACTTTTAAATTCCCGAGAAATCCGATAATTTACATGGCAATCGGGGGAATTTTCGGGGTTGGCTTGTATTTTATAAAATAAATCTGGGCGATGCGGGACTTGAACCCACGACCCCCACAATGTCAATGTGATGCGCTACCAGCTGCGCCAATCGCCCTTGGATTCATATTAATAGTTTATATAAAACATTTCAAAAAAGCAATATTTTATTTACTGTTGATAAATCCAAACTTCAAAGCCTTTTGCCTGTAACCTTTGAGCAAATTTTCTCGCTACGTTAAAATCTTGATATGAACCCATTTGGATTGTAAAAACATTTCCGACTTTTTTCACATAAGGTGTCAGATGAGGATTGCTGTTTTTGATTGTATTTTGCATTGCCTGCGCTTCGTCTAAATTTGCATACCTGCCAATAAAAACTTTCGACATTATTATTAAATTATCAGACGCTGTTTTTGTTGAGGGTTTTATTTCTTGTTTTTGTTCTGTTGATAAAGTCTGATTTGCTTGTGTTGTTTTATCTTGCGCATTAGTTTTTATTTCTTCGTTTTGCTTTGCTGTTGGAGGCTTAAAAGTTAATTTTGTACCCGGTTTAGGAGCTTGCAAATCTTTGTTTTGTGCTTCAAGTTGTTTTTGTTGTTGCTTTTTAAGTTGTTTTTCTTTAAATTCTTTATATTGCCTGTTTTCAATTTCTTTATTTGCTTCAACAAGCTTAGGATCAATTACAAGGCTGTTTTGTTTGTTGTCGGTTATAATTTTCTTTGCTTCATTTGGTGCGTTTTCTTCCTGTTGAATCAAAATTAAACGTTTATCTATTTTGCCTTGCGGAGTATCGTCGACATTAGCCGTAATATGAGATGATGCGGGGTCAAATTCGGATAAATCGCTCCTTGAGCATTCAATATCCATTTTTGATGAAAACTTAGTAATTCCGACCAAAATCAACACAACAACAATCAAAAAAGTTACAATTGACAATTGAAGCAAAAAATTAACTTTTGAAATATATTTTTTTTGTCTTGTGGGAGAATTTTTCTCAATTTTTTTTCTCTTGTATGTAAAATAATCGCCCGAAGAATTAAAATCCATTATTCCACAACTCCCCGAACTTTATATACTGCTTGTTTTATTGAGTCAACTTCGTTTTTATATTTTTCCATAATTTCAAGCGCAAAAGCTTTTATATCCTTAATTTCAAGCTCGCTTAAATCGCTTGCCTGAATCGGCGCACCGTCTTTTATTATATTTAACCCCGTATGAATTAACGTTGAAGTTATTGATTTTGTAGCAATTGAAACAGATAATTTTCGATTATCGAAAAACAAATCATCACCTTTGCGTAAAATAATTTTTCCTTTTGTTTCAAGAATTTCTTTAATTATTGAAATAAACAGCCTCTGCAGACAAACCATTTGTTCTAAGGTTATATTGTATTGTTCAATTATAAAATTAAGCATTTTTTTAGAATAAATTGCATCGTTATTTATGACATCTTCAATATCAACCATTTCAGTTATTTTAACATCAACTTCGCCGACAAAAGCCACGATTGAATCACCCTGTAATTTAAAATTTTTATAAATCCAATGCGGGGACAGCTGCGAGCCTATGTATTTTATTTCTTTTTCTATAAATAATGTCTGCATTTTAAAACAATTCCTTAATTAACTCAGGTTTTTTGCTTTTTTTGATTGCTTCATATAATAATTTACATGACATACACTGATTACAATGTTTTTTATTTGTTGCTTTTGAATCTTGATAACAGCTTTTTAAAAGATTCAAAGGAACATTGTTATCAATAGCATAATTCACTATTTCTATTTTATCAAATCCAACACAAGGTGCAAAAACTTTAATTTTGTTAATAGTTGAATATTTAAAAAACTCATTTGCGCTGTTTATAAATTCTTGTGTATTATCGGGAAAATCTCTTGCTTCTTGTTTGTTTGCGCCAAAAATAATATATTGATAATTATATTTATCACAAAACATGCCTGCAATATTTAAAAATAAACCGTTACGATTGGGAATCCAAACATCTTCCAAGGAATTAAAATTGTTGTTGCTGCTTGATGTTAATGCGTTTTGAGAAACTTGAGCCAAAGTCGGAAGTTCAATTATTTTATAATCGATTTTATAATAAGAACAAATCTCCTCAACCGCTTTTTTCTCATCTTTAAAAGCTTTTTGACCATAATTAAACAAAAGTGCATCAATTTTTTCAAAAACTTTTTGCTCATTTTGCAAATTATTTTTTATTCCGCCACCAAGCGCAATATCTAAAGAAACAAGGCTGTCTAAGCCTCCGGAGAGCAAAATTATTCCTTTGTTTTTCTTAATATCACTCAAAACTTTATTCCTCATATTCTTCAATTATTTCTTTTGCATAACTTTTTAATTCTTCGTCAAAAGTGCCCTCAATAACTTCATTTAAAACAGAAACATCTGAAATATTATACAAAGCAACCAGAGCGTTTTTTTTCACTTCCAAATCATCGTCATATTTTAATCTTTCATAAATGAGATTATAATTTTCGGAAATATTTGAATTCATCAAAACTTCTATAGCGTTAATCCTTATTTGGGGGGATGAATCAAGCAGGGATTTTTTCAAAATATTGAGCGCTTTTTTGTCTTTTGAAACGTCAAGCTTTGACATCGCTTCAATTATTTTTTCTTTAAGAGATGAAAATTTTTCTTCAAAAAAATCTTTCGTATTCATTAAGCTTGAAAAAACATCAATAGCACGCTCATCCTTAAGCATTCCAAGCGCAGTTATTGCAGATTCTTTAACGTAAGTTGATTTTTCGTTTTGGTCGCAAACAACGTTTTGCAGGGTTTCAAAAGCATTTTTATCGCCGATTTTACCAATAGCATCGGCTGATGCGAATCTGATTTTATAATTTGAATTTTTATCATTTAAACAAAATAAAAGTGCATTTAATGCTTTTTTGTTTTTAAAATTCCCTAAAATTTTAATTGCAAGTACTTTGGTATTGTTGAAATCGTTTTCTGTTTTTAAATTTTTATTTTCATCAGATGAACAATAAGGTTTTAAAACAAAATCAATTAAAGAGGGGAGTGTGTCTAAATATTTTTTTTTGTTAATCTGCCTTATAGTAAAATCAAGAAGTTTAACATCGCAAGAAGTTTTTAAAACATAACAATAAAGGCAAACTAAATCCTTTTGTTTAAATTTTTTTTCCAGTTCATCAAACAATTTAAGATAATCATTGTTTTTTATCTTTTTTGATTTGTCCAGAAAATATTGAATTATTTTTGAATCAAATTCATTCATAATAACCTTATCGACAATTTAATTAAACCACAAAAATTATTTATTTTAAAAAAAGATGTAAACTTTTTTTAAAAATTTTGATTTTTACTCTTTAAAAGTTTGTGTTTTGGTGTTAAAACACATAAGAATACACGAAAAATATCAGTTTTTGAGTTTAAATGGCGGAAGTTACTTATCAACAAGCAATTGAAAAAATCAAAGACAGCCTTGATATCGTCGAGGTTATTTCAAGATATGTTGTTTTAAAAAAAGCAGGAAGAAATTTTCAGGGGCTTTGTCCTTTTCACAATGAAAAAACCCCTTCTTTTGTCGTAACTCCCGATAAACAAATCTTTAAATGCTTCGGCTGCGGCGAGGGCGGAGATGTTTTGACTTTTTTAATGAAAATAAACAACCAATCATTCAACGAAGTTATAACCGAACAAGCTCTCAACCTTGGGATTGAACTTCCCAAATTCAACCAAAAAAACGCACTTAATCAAAAAGCGGAGCGCGAAAGATTGTATGATGCTATGGATATTGCCTCTAAATTCTTTAAAAGCAATCTTGAATCAAACCAAAAGGCTCTTGAATATCTTGAAAAAAGAGGAATTGATGAAATCGCAATTTCAAAATTCTCACTTGGTTTAGCGCCTAAAGGAAATTTTGAACTTAAAAACTACTTAACAAATCTTGGTTTTACAATTGATGAACTTTCAAAGGCAGGTTTGATTTACGAAAAAGACAATATCTTTTTTGACAGATTCAAAAACAGAATCATAATCCCGATTAAAGATGCAAATTCAAACACCGTTGCCTTTGGCGCAAGAGCGATTTTAGACGGGCAGATGCCAAAATACATCAACTCTCCCGAAAGCATAATTTATAATAAAAGCAATATTTTATTCGGACTTAACCGCGCAAAAGAAAAAATAAAAGAAACTGACAGCGTAATTTTTATGGAAGGGTATTTTGATGTAATTTCAGCGCACATCGGCGGCGTTGAAAACGCGGTTGCAACCTGCGGAACAGCACTAACCCCGCAGCACATTAAATTAATCAGCCGTTTTTGCCCCTCCAGAAAAATCTATCTTGCTTTTGATACAGATTCTGCAGGCAAAAAAGCAATTGAGCATGGCGCACAGGTAATTAAAAGTATTTTTGAAACCTTAGGAAACATAAAACAATACGATTCAAATTTTGAAAACAACGATAATGTTTGTGAAATCAGGGTTGTACAAGAAATCCAGGGAAAAGACCCCGACGAATTTATCCGCGAATTCGGGGCAGAGGAATATTTAAACAAAGTTTCACAAGCACCATTATTGCTTGATTATCAATTAAATCAGGTTTATGAAACGATAAAAGGCAAACTTTCCCCACAGGAAAAAAGCAATTATGTCATTCAAATTGCCGATATTTTATCCGAAATTAAAAATCCCGTAATTTGTGCCGATTATATAAAAGCTGCCTCTTTTAAACTTGATGTTGATGAAGAGATTTTAAAAACCCAGATTAAAAACAAACAATCAGGCAGTGATTACGTTTTAAAAATCGAAAACGAACTTCCTTTAAGCATTAATAAAATTTTACAAAAAGATACTCAAAGCCAATTGGAACAAATGGAAGAAAACTTAATCAAACTCGGTTTCAGCGCAAACGAAGCAGAAAAACAAAATTATTTTAAAGAAAAAATAACAGGCTTAAACCTTGACAACGAAGCTAATTCAAAGGTATTACAAACAATTGACAAACAAATAAGCGAAGTAAATAATGTTGATGAGTTAGCAAAAAAAGTTTTTTTAGAGTTTTATAATGAACAGAATATACAAAAAAAAATCTCAGATAATATTTTCTCATCGCACGAATTTGATAATCTCTCACAAGAAAACTATAAAAAGGCGATAGACGAAACATTAACAAGATTAAATAAATTAAAGCAACAAGAAAAAAAAGATAAACTTAAAAGATTACTAAAAGACGACACGATTTCTCAAGAAGAAAAACAAAAACTCTCTATGGCAATCTTTGAAGAATTAAAGCAAAAATAACAGATTGGAGAATAAAATACATGAGCAGAAAAAGAAATCCCGAAAGTTCTGTAATAGGCGTTTTAGATAAAACCGAAATGGTTGAAGACAGCGAATATTTTGAATCTACAGGTTTAGAAACCGACAACATTTCAAATATAATCAGAACCCAAGGCGTTACTACGGTTGAAACCTCATCTGTAGCAAATTTCTTTGACCAACACGAAGACGATGAACAAAGTGAAAGTGATATAACCATTCCCAGGGGAATTTCTGTTGATGACCCTGTGAGAATTTATCTTCGCGAAATCGGAAGAATAAAACTTTTAACAGCAGATGAAGAAATTGATTTAGCAAGAAAAATCGTTGCAGGAGGAAACTCAGGCGCTGTTGCAAAAAGAAAACTTGTACAGGCAAACTTGCGTTTGGTTGTTTCAATTGCTAAAAAATATGTAGGCCGCGGAATGTTATTTCTTGATTTAATCCAAGAAGGGAACTTGGGGCTTATAAGAGCTGCGGAAAAATTTGACCACGAAAGAGGTTATAAATTTTCAACTTATGCAACCTGGTGGATTCGTCAGGCAATAACAAGAGCAATCGCAGACCAGGCAAGAACAATCAGAATCCCTGTTCATATGGTTGAAACAATAAATAAACTCAAAAAAGTTACAAGAAAACTGGCACAGGAGCTTGCAAGAAAACCGTCAGAAGAAGAATTGAGTGCTGAAATGGGTATTTCGATTAATAAATTAAGAGAAATAATCAAAGTAGCACAAGAACCCTTGTCTTTAGAAACACCGATTGGAAAAGAAGAAGATTCCCGTCTTGGCGATTTTATTGAAGATAAAGATGCGGATGCTCCAGTTAAAACTGTCGCACACGAACTTCTAAGAGAAGATTTAGCCGAAGTTTTAGGTTCTTTAT
>CAPYQR010000032.1:1723-3815 GCA_948742005.1 uncultured bacterium | reverse complement strand
TCCTCGCGAACGCGATGTTTTAAGATTGCGTTTCGGAATGGATGATGGCAGACAAAGAACTTTAGAAGAAGTAGGGCAATTGTTCGGCGTTACGCGTGAACGTATCCGTCAAATTGAAGCAAAAGCTTTACGTAAACTTCGTCATCCGAATCGTTCCAAACGCTTGAAAGAATATGTTGAAGTTTAACATTCTTTATGATAATTTATCCTGAAAATTTACAAATTCACAAACCCAAAAAAAATCTTGAAGAAAAAATCAACAAAATTCAAATAAAAGAAAAAATTTTATTCGAAAAAGAATCTGATTTTCATTCTCTAAGGGTTGTTGAAACCGATTTTGGAAAATTTATCAAATTTAGCGAAACTTATCAGGCAGGTTTTATTAATTCCGACTTTTACACAGGCAACCTGCCTTATATTAATTACTTTTTAATTCCATACTTAATGAACCCCAAAATTAAAAATATTCTGCTTGTTGGCTTGGGGTCAGGAGTTTTGGTTAAGCAATTTTTTGAATTGTTTGATGAAATAAAGACTTTTGATATTGTTGATATTGATGAAAATATTTTAGAAGCCGCAAAAAAATATTTTGATTTTTCAATTGAAAATCTAAATTTTGAAACCAAAATAAATTTCATCCTGCAGGATGCAATAATTTATCTTAAACAAACAAAGAAAAAATACGATCTTATTATTGTCGATGTTGCAGGAAACGAGGGGGTTGATTCCAGATTTTATGATGATGAATATTTGTTTTTAGTTAAATCAAGATTAAATACAAAGACAAAAGGAATTTTTGTTTCCAATCTACCTTCAAGCAGGGATATTTTTAACAAAAAAAACAAAATAACCGTTGATTTAATTAATAATTACAAAAAATTTTTTAATCACATTAAAATCTTCAATGGTGAAACATCAAACAAAATTTTCTACAAAACCTTTTATAATCTTGATGAAGTTGTTTTTGATATTACAAATTTAATTTTAATTTCGTCTGATAAAGATTATAATTTTAAAAATCACGGCAATTTTTCAAAATTTGAAAAAATTAATGTAGATATTGAAAAATATTTAAAAGATTTGGTTTAATTATTTAATTCAAAATTTGACTTAATATTTCTTAACAAAAACTAAACTTTTTATTCAAAAATGCCGATAAATTACACAGGTAACAAAGAAGGTGTGTAATGGTCAAAATATTTAAAAGCATTTCAAAAGCTACTCAGGAGCATCCGGCTTCCCTAAAAGGGTTTCAACAAAAAAGAGATGCAATAAATGAAAAAGTATTAATTCAAGCACAGCAAGAAAACACAAGTGCAACAAGCATTTATGATGATGAAACCGCTTTAGAAGAGCTTGAATTAGCCAGAAATTCTTTTGAATCAGCTTCTATTGATGAACTGCAAAAAATTTGCAGCGATTTTGACGATAAAATCAGCACCCAAAAAGAAGCCGCACTGGATTTAGTACAGGAATATTATTACAACGATTCGGTTTTATCAGAACTTGAAAGTACAAAAAACGAAATAACGGCGGATATTTCAAAAAATCAAGCAACATTAAGCGAAGTCCAAAACGGTTCACACGAATTGATTAAAGGCGCGCAAACAGAAGTCAACAAAGCACAGGATGAATATTCAAAAGCTCTTGATGAATCAAGTAATCCTGAAATAGTTGCGCTTCGCGATTCAATTGAAGAAAATACGCTAAACATCGCACAGCAAGAAAATATAATTGCTTTTTGTGAAAATGAAATCTCCCAAACGCAAAGCGATATTTCTGCACAAGAAAGCACAATTTCCGCCCTTGAAAGCGAAATAAATTCTTATTCTTCTCAAATCAGCTCCCTTGAAGCAAAAATAAGCTCTTGTGAAAACGAAAAAACAAAATCAAAACTCCAATCACAATTATCCAGCTTACAAAAACTGAAAGGTAACGCGCAAGCAAGAAAAGAAAGTGAAGAAGCAGTAAAACAATCACTTCAAGAAAAACTTGCTTCCCTTGAAGAACAAAAAACACAAGAACAAAAAAAACTTGAAGAATTAAAACAAACCCGTAGCGACTTGGAAGAACAAGTTGCACAAGTTAAAGA
>CAPYQR010000032.1:0-1713 GCA_948742005.1 uncultured bacterium | reverse complement strand
ATTAATAATGCGCTTAAAAACCTCCAAAAAGCACGTGAAAACCTTGAATCAACAAAAGAAAGCTTAGTTTCGCAAATCAAAGAAGCACTCAACAGTGCAAATCAAAAATTAAGCGAAGTTGAAGTACAAATCGCCCAAAAGAAACAAGAGCTTTTCCAAAAAGAACAAGAAGCACAAGAAAACCAGCCAATCGAACAGCAAAGCGAAACCGTTCAATCGGCAGTTTATCCGCAAACAAGTTCTGCTGTTTATAATCCGTCCGCTTCAAGAACATCTGCAGGAAACGCAACAAGCGCAGCTACGGCACAAAAAGCAAATCCGCAGCAAATTGAAAATAATTTTAATCAAGCAAGCGAAGACTTAAAAACACAGAAAAAAAGCCTTGATGATATTTATAGCGGAACAAATACAGATTTATCACCCAAAAAAGAGCTTCAAAGCGAAAAATTCAACACTTTTCAAACAGCTCTAAAAGAACTTGACCCAAATTTAGCATCAGAAATACAATCAACAAAAACAAAACTTGATTCAAAAGAAAAAGCGCTTGATGCCAAAGATAGAGAAATTGCAAATTATGAAAATTCAATTTCTGATTTAAAATCTCAATCAAATAATATCTTAATTACAATTTCATCTCTTGAAGATGCCAAATCTTCTTTAGATAATGTTGATACATCAAAACTTGACGATAAGAAAAAATCTGAACTCAAGGAGAAAAAATCAGCTCTTGAATCTGAAATTAAAAATGCAAATTCAAGCAAAAAAGAAATTACAAAAGCAATTAAAGAAAAAGAAAACTCGGATGAATATAAAAAATTAAAACAAGAACGCACAGAGCTAAAAAAAGAATATGACGAGCTTTTAAAAGAACTTGAAAATAAAATAGCATCTGCTGAATCAAAATATCCCGAAATAAAAGATGCAAGCAAAAATTATCAGGATTCATACAAAGATTATTCAAACACAAAAACACAGCTCGTTGATAAAACCAAAGGCGAAATAACAACATCAGAGGCAAAAGTTGCGGAATTATCCAAAACAAACGCAATGAGCGAGGCAAATGCACTTGCTTCTAAATATAAATTCTCCTCAAATAATGGCGGGGCAGTTGTTGATTTTGCACAAAGCTTTATCGGCTGCAGAGAATCAGACGGTTCTGCAAACAAATTTTTAAATGGCGGAAGCTCCTCAGCAACCCCATGGTGCGCTGCGTTTGTTCAATATTGTATGCAAAACTCCGGTCAATATGGGGAAGTTGCTTCATGGTATAAAAATATAGACAATAAATGGTATTGTCCAAATATTTATAATGCCGCAAATGCTGCAGGCGCGGTAATTGACCAAAGCCAGGCACAAGAGGGAGATATTGTTCTTTTCTACAATAACTCAAAAGGCAGATATGCCCACGTTGGCATTGTTAAATCAATTGATGTTGATGGAACTGTTCATACAGTTGAGGGTAATACATCAGACCAAGTAGCAGAAAGAACCTATGGCCCCGGTTCAAGAAACCTTACTTTCTGTAAAGCTTATGCTTAATATTTTTGTAAAAATTAAATTTTAAATTCATCAGGCGCAATAATAACAATTAATTTCGGCATTGATAACAATTTTTTAGCCATGTTTGAAACATCAGATGCTGAAACATTGTTAACATCATCCAAAAATAATTCATCATAACCCAAGCCTAATCCCATCATATAATCATAACCT
>CAPYQR010000031.1 GCA_948742005.1 uncultured bacterium | reverse complement strand
GAAGACGGCTTTACTAAAAAAGGTCGTGTAATGGCACAAGAGATTATGATTGTTAATTCTGCGGTTGCAAACTTAATTCGTGAACAAAAAACAGCACAAATTTATTCACAAATCCAAACAGGCATAAATTCCGGTATGCAAACATTAGACGGACACTTAAAACAACTTGTTTTAGACAGACAAGTTGCGCCGGAAGATGCGTTAATCAAATGTCAAAGACCGGAAGAATTTAAACGTTCAATGGCAAGTTCAACCATTAATTTTAACTTCAAAAGCTAAAATAAACAAATTAAAATTTACACATCAAGACAGTTAATTAAATTATCAATTAACTGTCTTGCTATTCTAGGACTTTTTGAACCTTTTACAAGCGCAAATCTCTGCGCTTTTTGCAAAAGTTCATCTTGCGATATTTCCAAATTATTATCTTTTGCAAGTTCAATTACAATTTTTTTAAATTCTTCATTATCAGGTTTTTGAAATAAAAGATTAATTCCAAAACGCTCCGATAAAGAATTAAATTCATTAATCGTATCATTTAAATGAATTTCATCACCCGCACGCGATTTAAAACTTTCACGAATCAGATGGCGTCTGTTTGATGTTGCATAAATGGCACAATTTAAAGGACATTGAACAATTGCCCCTTCTAAAACCGCTTTCATTGTTGAAAAAGTTTCATCTTCCTCGCAAAAAGAAATATCATCCGCAAAAATTATGAATTTATAAGGTAATTTAGATAAAATTTGATACAATTTGTCAAGATTGATTAAATTGTTTTTAAAAATTTGAACAATTTTAATTTCTTTAAATTCATTCAACAAAGCGCGGACACTTGTAGATTTTCCACATCCCGCATCCCCGTAAAGCAAAATATTGTTCACCTTTTTGCCGTCAATTAAGGCTTTTGTATTTTGATAAAGAATTTTTTGCTGCTTTTTATAACCTTTCAAATCTTCAAATTTTGTTTTTTCAAAATATTCAACCGGTTTTAATTCCAGATTTTCATCAAAAATAAATGCCCTATAATCTAAATCTGAAAAATTTAAGCAGGATAAGTTCAAATCCAAACCCGAATTTAAAAATTCAGGCATTTTATCAAACAAAGCTGAAAAATCGTCATATTTTTCAATTAAAATATTTTTAATATCAACAAAATTTAAATTAAATAAATTCTTCAAGATATCGATTTCATTTTCAATTTGTTCTTTGTTTTTGTTTTTAAGTTTAATTTTTAAAATTGCTTCTTTTGCAATTTGCGCCAAATCAAATTTTTTCGATTCATCATTGACTAATTTTAACAAAAACGAATTATATTCAAACAAAACATTCTCAATCTGTTCTTCATTATAAATTGTACTTAAAAAAGAAAAATAAGCATCAATTATTTCATTGTCAAATATATCATTAAAATTAATCAAAAAATAATTTGAAAGATATGTTTTTTTAAAAATTTCAAAATTCATTTTCTACTCCGCAACAAAAACCACAAGAGCTTGTGGATTCAGGATATAATTTTTATCAATTTTTACTTTTTTATCCAGAGTAACATCTGAAAAATCACTCGTATCTAAAATTTTATACCAATTTTTTCCATCTTGTATCTTTGGAAGTGTTGAAGTTATCTTATAATCGCTTTTAGATGATGCGATATAAATTTCTCTTTGGTTTGCTGTGCTATTTTTGCTATCGTCAATCTCGGGATTTATTAAAACACCAAAAAAATCATCGTTGTTGTTGTTCCAATAGCCTAAATTGGAACTTTGTGCCAGTTCGCCGTTATCGTAATGATAAGTTAAATAATTTTTAAAATTTTTATTAAGGTAAATTTTGTTTTCATTTCTAAAATTAATTAAATTTCTAATATATTCCATGATTCGATTTTCAAAAGTGTTTTTGTTGACTGCTTTTTGCCAATTTAAAAAATTTGTTCCATCATCTTTATTATAGCTGTTGTTGTTGCCGTTTTTTGTATGCATTATAATATCACCAATTTGAATCATCGGAGTTCCATATGACAAAAACAAAAGCGCAAGTTGTTTTCTTATTGCATTTTCTGACATCTCAAGGTTGTTTTGATAGCTTGATGAAATCTCATGGCTTGAGCCGCCTTGTGTTGAAGAATTTTTAAAATCAAAATGATTTAAATCAAAAAGGGTAAAGCCATCATGGGATGCAATATAGTTGATTGATTTTGATGGATTTTCAAAAATATTCGGACTGCCCTCTATTAAATTTTTAATTTGCAAAGGGTTAATTTCTTTCGGACGTGCTGTAATTTTTCTAAATGTGTCGCGTGACACATCATTCCACTCTGCCCAAAAGGATGGAAAATTTCCAAGATGATAACACTGGCTTCCGCCGCATGTCCAGGGTTCTGCAATTAAAACAACGCCTTCTTGAGCAGAAGCAAAGTCATCAACAACTTTTATACCTTTCTTTTGAAGCTTTGTTTTTAATTTTCCTGCCAAAGAATCAATATTGTCATAAATTTCACTGCAATTACAGCTATTTTCCAATAAAGCTGCCGCCAAATCAAAACGAAAAGCATCAACACCCTGATTAATCCAAAAAATTAATGAATCAATAATCAAATTTAATGCACCCTCATTATTTGCATTAAAATCATTTCCGCAGCCCGAGTTAGAACGATAATATCCGTTTTCATAAACTTTATAATAAGAAGAATTATCGATTAACGAATATGAGAACTGCTGGGCATCTTCGACATTATGATTGATTAATCCCGCTTCGCCCGTATGGTTGTAAACCATATCAAGACAAACTTTTATTTCATTTTTGTGAAATTCATCAACCATTTCACGAAATTCTTGAAGAATATTACCCAATGTTTTATCAAAAGCATAACGCCTTGCAAGCGTAAAATAACCCAAAGGCATATAACCCCAATGGTTAACGCCGTTTTGTTTGGTATCAAATTCATTAACTGGCAAAAATTCAACCATTGTTATTCCGAGTTTTTTAATACTTTGTGCAAATTTAGCAGCGCCCTTAAAAGTTCCTTTTTCAGGAATTGAAAGATTTTGCGTTAAATCTTTAACATGGACTTCGCCGATTATTTCACTATTAAAAGCTCTTGGAGTAACTTTTGCAATTTCTTTATCTTCAAGCCTGCGATACACTGATTTTGGGGCAAATTTAGCATTATTAATCAAATGAAAATTAGCTCCTGAACGAAACATGTTAAACCCCGGGTTAACTTTTGAGGGAAGATGTGATAATTCTTTCGCATAAGGGTCATACGCCAGTTTATTAGGATTGAAGCGGTTGCCTTTTAAATCGATTTTGGCTTTTAGTCCTGTTTCTTTACCGGGTTCAAAATTTTTATCGTATTCCCAATTTTCTCCAAACACGCGAAAACCATAAAAAACAGGGTTTTGCATACAATTGAGAATATAGTCTTTTATTGATGTTTCCCAAATATCATTTTCACCTTTTTTCATTTCAAGGTTCATAATTGCTTCTTCATCCAGAGGCGAATCAAAAATACAAAGAATGACTTTTTTTGCATTTTTTGAATAAAGCTTAAAATCAACTGTTTTTGTTTCTTTATTATAATTTGCCCCTAGCGGCGTTTTGTCTTTAGCAATTAATTTTTCCATAAGCTTTCCTTTTTAAAGATTAGCGTTTTGAAGATTTTATCACCTTTGTTTTATGTGTAAAAGAGCCGATTCATTAATCAAGCGGATTAATTACAAGTCCTGATAAAAGTTTCGGGTAAAAATATGTTGATTTTTGAGGCATTCTCAAACCGGCGGATGAAACTTTTAAAATATCATCCATTTTAGGATATGCCATAATAAATACAGCACTTGCGCCTTTATTAACGGAATCAAAAGCGATTGATTCACGTTTTTCGTATTTTATACCGTTTTGCGCCATCAATTCATCTTCTTTGAAATCAAGCTCTTTTTTCAAAATTAATTCATGTAAAACTTCCAAATCAAGCTCTTGTAATTCGGGAGCTTTGTTAATTTCTTTATTTTTATCTTTTTTCAATTTTAAAATATAATAAAAAGGAGAATCTTTTAAAATCAAACCTGTTGTAATTTGTTTTTTATTTTCTTCTTCAATTTTATCCAAAAATTCATCTTTTGAAATTTCGAAATCCTTTTTATACTCATCAACATCATAATATTTTTTAACGGCAGACAATATTTTTTCAGTTTCAATATTTTTTTCAATCACTCTGTGTGTCGGATAAATTACAAGATTTTCATCTTTTCCGTTTGTAAAATAGCTCATGACATATTTTGCTTTTTCATTTTCAGGATGATTTTTACTGTAATTCATTGATGTTTCATATCTGTGATGTCCGTCTGCTATTAAAAGTGTTTTATCAGATAAGGTTTTTTGTATTGTTTTAATATCATTTTCATCATCAATTAAATAAACAATGTTTCTGACACCCAAATCATCAACAACATCAATAAAAGCAGAAGTGTTTAAATATTTTGGCAAAACTTCATTTTCTATTATTTGTTTTTCGTCTTGATAAACCATAAAAATTTGCGAGAAAAACGCTTTTGCTGCGCTGACAAGGTTTAGTCTGTCTTGTTTAGGGCCTCCCATGGTGTATTCATGAGGGAGTATTTTTTTGGTTGAAAAATCTTCAATTTTATTTCTTGCAATAAAGCCTTTTCGCTCTATCAATTTTCCTTTTTCGTTTTTATATTGTTGAATAATATAAAATATTGCTCCTTTTTGAATTTTAATTAAAACTTTTTTTTCTTTCCAATCATTAAAATATTTTTTAGCATCTTCGTATCTGTTTTCGCCTTTTGTTAAAATTAATTTAACAATGTTAAATTCACTTCTTTGATAAAGTTCATTTTGATATTTTTCATCTATAACATCATAAGGCGGCGCTATTACATCGTCTATTTTAACTTTGTTTTGATTATAAACAATTGCTTCAATCGGTTGTATTTCCATTGTTTCATCCCCAATAATCTAATTTTATTTCAATTATACGCCGATTAAAGCTTGAAGTAAAAAGTTGTTAAGTTTTCTTTACGAAAGTTTAGAATTATAGCAAAAAATAATGTTTAGCAATATTATATAAATACATAATTCTAATAAGAGGCAAAAATGAGAGTCAATTCACTATCCTTTATAAATAATTACAAAAATTTTCAAAACACACAAAAAACTAATCAAAACACTACAAAAAATAATTTTAATCGGCAAACAAACGTCACAGGTTCTTTAAATGTAAATTTTAAATCGCTTTTACCATTTGTTTATTATATTTCCAGCGAAAAAATGGCGATAAAAGAAAAGGAAATAAAACAGCTGGGGGAAAAAATAAGAAACAGAAACTCATCAGAAAGATTAGCAAAAGCACTTAATGTATCAAACGAAGAAGCTCTTGAATATTACACCAGAAAAGGAGCTAAAATTAATCCCGTTGTGCCGATTGACCCTAAAGATTCTACTGCCAAAAGACTTAATGACAGGTCTATACATGATTTAAGACATAAATTAATTTTACCGATTTTTTATTCTATTGAAGTTCCGCAAGAAATAAATCGAAATTTAATTCCCGACGGAGTTATTTTAAAAGATGAAGGCGGAATTAACAAAAATTACATTATGGATAATTTGTGCAAAAACTGCGAAAGATTTGACATGCGGACAATAGAAATTGATTTGGACGAAAAAAAACATAATGAAAATGCAAAAAAAATAAAAAAAGCATTCAAACAAGCAGAAGAATACTTTAAAGAAACAGGAAATTATACCTTTATTAAAGTGAAAAATAATTTAGATAAATTTTTCACAAAAGACAGTCTGGATTCTACTTATTACCGCGAATTAGGAGAATTCAGCGAGGGAATAAAAGATTGTTCCAAAAAAGGCATAGTTTGGATTGGATGCGCTGACAATGCAGATATTCTTGATGATTCTTTAACGAAAGGCAAAATTTTACAAACAAGTTTTGAAGAAGTTGATGCTGACAATTCAGATAAAATAATAAAATATTGTTTCAGAAAATATGATGATGAAAAAACGCAAGAAAATTTCAAATATGAAACAATTAAACATTTTCTTAAAAAATATGACCTTGATTTCACCCTTCCTGAATATGATTATTTTATCAAAAGCGCTCTTTCTTATCCAAGAAGAAAAGGTGTCGTCAGCTCAAGAGATGTCATTAATATAATGGCAGAATACGCAAATTACAGATATTTGACAAACATAGACCCCAGCGTACCTTTTGAAGCATAAAATAATTGTTAAAATTTTTAACATAATGCGCAATTTTTAAATTAAAAAATACTTTATATAAATGTGTGTAATTATATATAAGGTTAGTTTTTAGTATGGTAGATGGTGTTAAAAATTTTAGCAATCGAAAATACCTTGAACTTCAAACCAAGCTTGAAGAAGTTAAAGACAAACAAGGTATTGTAGGGAAAACATGGAACGGATTTAAAGAACTTACAGGACTTGGAGTAAGCGAAGACAGCTGTGAAAATATGCTTGAAAACTTTAAAAAAGGCAAATTAAGTTTTGAAGAAGCAGTTTCATACATTGAAGAATTTGAAAAGAAACAAGATAGTTCGGTTGACCTTTTAACAAACATTGCAACAGGTGTTGGAGCTATCGCATTTACAACTTTTGCCCCGATAGCAGGAACAGGCGCTTTAGCTGTAGCATTATCCGCCCCTGTGGGTTCTGTTATTAAAGCGGGAACAAAAATAATCGACAGAGCAACAAACGATGTTGAAAACGATGCGCTTAATTCTAAAGAAATCATAAAAGATGCCGTAAAAGGCGCTGTAACAGGAGCAACAAGCACGGTTTCATCCGGCATTTTCAAAGGCAGAGCAACAGGAACAATGGAGCTTGCAACATCAATTAAAAACGGTGCAAAATGCGGTTTGGCATGCGGTGCGTTATCGGGCTCAACAAGCTATATAACAGATACAGCTCTTGATGAAGATAAAGATTTCAATACAGGCGAATTAATTGCAAACACCGCAACATCCGCCCTTGTTTCAGGAACGGTAGGAGGGCTTTTTGGAGCAGGTGCATATTCAAATGTAACAAAAGACGGAATTTTTGCTCATGTAAACAGGGAAAATTTAACACAGGCTTTTGCTGAAGACAGCGTATTAAGTTCTGCAAGAAAAATTGCAGGAAACAGGGTTAATTCGGCAAAAAATTTCTTCAAAACATCTGCGGCATAATTAAAAATACATAAAATTATTCAAAACTGAAATAGCTTCCGAGCATTTTATAAAACCTGCAGTGCTTTTGAACCTCTTCAAGAGCAGGTGCGATTTCATCGTCGCTTTTATCAATATCTGCACAAAAATAATATTCTCCAAAAGCATTTCTCGAAGGACGTGATTCAAGGTAAATCAGGTTTGAATTATGATTTTTAAAAATTTCTAAAATTTTAAACAAAGCGCCGGGTTTATTTTCTGTATTAAAAATTATTGAAGTTCTTGTTTTCGGGAATTTGGTTTTATCAAAATTCAATTCTTTTTTTGATATTAAAATAAATCTTGTCTTGTTGTCTTTGATATCCCCAATATTTTCATCAAAAATATTCAGCCCTAATTCTTGTGCTAAAGTGCAAGAACCAATTGCCGCGTATGTTTCATCTTTTTCTTTTAAAAGATTCAACGCTTGCGCTGTTGAATCGGCGCTTATAAGATTAATTTTATCATCAAAATTTTGTAAAACATATTTTTGCGTTTGAATTAAAGCCTGCGGATGAGAGATTATGTGCTTTATTTTTTCTTTTGCTCCATAGCCTGCAATGCAATGTTTAATTTCAATTTCAAGATGTGCTCTTATTTTACAATCAGATGGATATAAGCTGTCAATTGTCGGACGGACAACACCTTCAATTGAATTTTCAATAGGCAAAATTCCAAAAGAATCATTATCTTTTTCAACCAAATCGACAACTTTAGCAATTGTTGAAATCGGAATCAAATTTGAATCATTAATTAATTCAGGGGATATTTTTTTAAAATATTCAATTGTTTTTTTGGCACTTTGTTCTGTGTATGTTCCTTTTGGACCAAGAAAATAAAGCTTCATTATTTATTTCTTTCAATTTCTCTTTTTAAATCTTTGGTTTTCAAACTTTCTCTTTTATCGTATAGTTTTTTACCTTTTGCAAGGGCGATTTCAAGTTTTGCATAACGGTTTTGAAAATACATCCGTGTTGGAACAATTGTGTATTTTTCTTGTTTAACTTTATTTAAAATTTTTAAAATTTCTTTTTTATGAAGAAGCAATCTGCGCTCGCGCTTAGGGTCGTGATTAAAAATATTTCCGAATTCATAAGGAGAAATATGACAATTGACAAGATATGCTTGAAGTTCGGGGGTAATTTTAACAAAGCTGTCTTTCAAATTAACTGCATTTTTTCTTACCGATTTAATTTCAGTTCCTGTAAGTTCAATCCCTGCTTCGAATTTATCAAACAAAAGAAAGTCAAAGAACGCCTTTTTATTTGAAGAAATTAATTTTTCCCGGTTGTCGTTTGATTTTTTTTCATTTTTCATATAATTAATATACCTCAAAAAATTAGATTATGTTACAATTTTAATATGAGGAAAAAATTTAATATAGACTTAACGGTTCAAAACAAACTTATCCTTACCGCCCTGTTAATTTCAACTGTTTTGATAGTGTCAATTGCTCTTTGGTCCGTTAATCGAATTAAGATAGAATTAGATGAAAGTTACAGAAGTTTTGGTCAATTGTTGACTAAAACACTTGCAATCCAAAATTTTGAAATTACTCAAAATTCAATCAGCCCGACAACTTTAAGCTATATTAAAACTCATGTTAATTCAATTTTAACCTCAACGAACGATATTTCCTACATTACTTTTAAAAACAAAGCAGGAAAAACAATTTATACTACAATTGAAAGTTATTCAAAACGCGCAAAAAGAGCCGACACAAACATTTCCTCTCCTATTTTAGACCAGAACGGCAAAGTAGCAGGTGCTGTTGAAGTAGGGTTGTCTGCTGATTTAGCAAAAAATGTTACACACACAACCAAAAACTCTATTTTAACTGTTTTTAGCGCTGTTTGGCTTGTTTTCACACTCGTAATTTTGGGAAATGCCTTTTTAATCAAACGCGAATTAACTCTTTTGCACCATGGAGTAAAAGAAATCGAGCAAGGAAAATTCGGCACGGTTTTAAATTATAACCAAGCATCGGGTGAAATTAAAGAATTATTTGATGCTTTTAATGATATGTCAAAAAAGCTTCATAATTATGAAGAACAGAACATTGACCAATTAACCCTTGAGCGCAACAAATTAGAAGCGGTTTTGATGAGCATTGCTAATGGCGTTGTTGTTTGTGACAATTATGATAAAATTGTTATGATTAATTCAGCAGCACAAAAAATACTCAATGCGACATCCGAAAGCATTTTAAATTCTTCAATTCAAAACTATTGTGATTCAAGCGGCGAAATTTGTTTTAAAGACAAAATTGCAATTTTTAAAAACACTCCTCTTGATGTTATTGAAAAAAAACCGTTAGAATTCAATGTTAATGTTGATAATCGGGTTATTAAATCAATTATTTCTCCTATGTATTCAAAAATGCATGATTATTTAGGCTATATTATTGTTTTAATTGATATAACCAAAGAAGCAGAAGTTGACAGATTAAAAGATGATTTCATTTCAAATGTTTCACATGAATTAAGAACCCCTGTGACAATTTTGAGCACTTATGCAGATACTTTGTATAATTACGGAAATGATTTTAAATTTGAAGAACAAAAAGAATTCATCGGAACAATTAATCAAGAAGTCATAAGATTAAACAAAATGGTTAATGATATTCTCGATTTTTCAAGACTGCAATCAGATACCGTTTTAGAAAAAGAAAAACAAAGCCTGGCATTAACTGTTGATAAAATTGCAAACAGCCACAGAGTTCTTGCAGATGAAAAAAATATTACAATTACAGTTATAAAACAAGAAGATTTACCTTTGATTTCATATAATACACAAAGCATTGAGCGCGTTTTGAGTAATTTAATTACAAATGCAATTAAATATTCTCCGCGCGATTCAAGAGTCAAAATCAGGGTTGAAGCAGCGCAGGATTCAAAATATCTTGAAGTTACGGTTGAAGATAACGGAATCGGAATTGCGCCTGAACATCAAAAAATGATATTTGAAAGATTTTACAGAATTGAAAACCAGGTTCATACAATCAAAGGTACGGGATTGGGCTTACATCTTGTTAAAATTGCAATCGAAAAGCACCACAAAGGAAAAGTTTTTGTTCATTCTGCACTAAATAAAGGTTCAACGTTCGGTTTTTGGCTTCCTTTAGATTGCGAATATATTCCTGAAATCGTTGGAGCGCAAAAACCCAAAACAGAAGTCAAAAACCAAACTTCACAAATTGATGCAAGCTACATCGGCGTAAAAAATGCAAATAAAGATTCTGCTGCCGAGTGGGAAATTTCTTTTGAAGTCAGGGATAAATAATTATAGTTCAATCAAAACATCTTGCGGATAAACTTCGTTGATTAAATCGTTTGCACTGTCGATTATGCAAAACTTTACATCATCCTTTGATTTGATATTCAAATCCTCAAAAGAAAGCTTAACTTCCAAGGTTTCTGCGTAATTAATTTTAGAATCTTTAGGAATAATGCGGCTGTAAAGATAATATTTAATTGCACGATTAATATGAAGCTTTGAAACCGTTTTTCTGTCAAACGAAAATCTGATTTCTGTTGAAAATTGATTTTTCAAAATAGGATAAATATTTTCATTTCTGTTAACAAAACGAATCGGAGAAAAAATATTTTCTTTTTTATTTATAAAATAAATCGCAATTCTGTTATTTAGTTTTTCATGGTCAAATCTTGCCGAGTTTTTATTTAATTCAAACCTGAAATAAAGATAGCTGTCATCATAGCCGAAATAAATATTTTTAATTAATCTTGCAAGATTTGATGTCGGATTATCAGGAGTAAAGATAAATCCGGCATCTTGCCAATCAGCCAGATTTGATAATTTTGCATCCAATTTAGGACAAATCTTACCTGCAGGATTTCTTAAAGGACGGTTTGGATTAGCAGTCAAAGGAATTAGCAAGTATTTCGGAATTTCAAGATTTAAATACCTGTAGACATTACAAAGATGTTCACGGAACAAATAATCAAAAACCCCATCGCTTTTTGATTCATTAGGTTCACCATACCACCAATACCAATCAGACCCCTGGGCAATTAAAAGCTCTCTTTTTGCAAGAAAAATCTTTTCATCAAGCTCTTGTTTTTCTTTTTCGTCTAATTTTTTATTCTTTTTGGCTTTAATTTTAAATTTTTCAAAATCATCTTTAACGCTTGACAAATAAAGCCAAGCTGCGTTTTTAGTAGGCTCTCCAATCCAAAGGTCAAAATTTCTTTTAATCCATGAGCCTGATTTAAGGTTGTCAAGTTTTTGAGCTTCGTTATTTTCAATAAAATCATTAACAAGAACTGTCTGCAGAGTTTCATCATTGGAAATTAGAGAATATAGCGTATTTAAAAACTCATCACCGTCATTTTCATAAGTTTCCCAGCAATTTTCCCCATCAAGCGCAATTGTTAAAATATGATTCTTAACAGGAGAATTTTGCAATTTTGATTGGATGATTTTAATTTTATCATACATATCATTTGCAGCAATTTTTGAATCATAATTTCCATAAACAAAGTTCAGCAAATTTGCAAAAAAGGCGTCTGAAAACAGGATATTCAAAGGTTTTTTTGATTTTGTCCTATAATTAACATTTAATTCAAAAGGATTTTCAAGATTACCCTCAAAATCTCTTACAAATTCTTTTTTTATTGTTTTTGATAAAATTCCCTCATCTAAAACACTCCATTTAATTCCATTAGATGCAAGCAATGAAGCACTTTTCGGGCAGACGCATTGTTCAGACAGCCACATCCCGTTTGGTTTTTTACCAAAAAATTCAACATATTTTTCTATCGCATTTTCAATTTGAATCTGCGCATCTTCAACATTTTTAAAATCCACAGGTAAATTTTCATAATTTTTGATTTCTTTATTTTTAAAATCAATAAGCAAAGGTATCAAAGGGTGGTAATAAGGGCTTGTTGAAATTTCGATTCTATTATCATCTTGATAAATTTTATATTCTTTTAAAATCCTTTTCATTATATCAAGCTGGATTTCATAAATCTTTTTTCGATCTTCAAGAGTATAATTTTTCTCTTTTTTAATTAATTTTTCAAGTTCAGGATAATCAGATATAAAAATTTTATCAACCCAAAGCAGATTATAATTAGCCATAATATCTGCATATTGTTGGGATGTAAACATATCAAGATTTAGATTTTTTGCGTTTGCGCGTTTATTAAAAAGTTCTGTAAAATATTGGTTTTTTAAAACCATATTTTTATAATTTAAATCAAAATAATTATTTAAAATAAAAACTTTCTCATCATCACCAAATTTTTTAACATCTTTCAACAAAAGCCTGAGATGAATGTCTTTTGCACCATTGATATATTTTTGAAGCGAGGTCAATAAAACAGGAGAAAAATCAAAGTTCAGCTTTATATTGGGAAATTTATCAAGACGTTTCAACATATCAAGATAATCTTTTGTAGCATGAAGCCTTACCCAGGGCAAAAGAAAATCACTGTTGTAATC